>NZ_JACFQU010000038.1:0-1551 GCF_016101285.1 Gilliamella sp. W8136 | reverse complement strand
CCCAAATTGTGACGCCATACCCAATTTCTATACCAATTGACTTATCGAGTAAAGAGGTTTATATATCACTTGGTTTGCCGAATTACAATAATTTGATTAGTGATTATGAAGGTATGCTTCGTTTTTATGATCCTAAAAGCAACGAAGTGGCTACAGTTAAAATTAGTAAAGGTGAGCTGTATCCGATACTGGACTTTGTCGATAATTCGCCAACGGATATTTTGGTCAAACGACCCGAGCCTTTAAAACCAGTAACAAAAAAAGAGGATTTGGAAAAAAGTAAAGTTGGCCGAGTTGAATTCTATAAAGAAGCAGTAGATGAAGAAAATAAAGAATTAGGGTATTTTCAAATTTTTTATAAAACGGGTGAATGTTATTTCTCTTTGGATAACGAAATCTACTTGCAAGTCCTATATTGGCCTAAAGGAAAAATGATCAAAAATGACCAAAATAAAAGTGTTGAAACTCATCCAATAGTGATACACGATACTGTAAAAAGGGAGATATTGTTATGAAATTAAATTTAATTAAAATAAGCCAATTAATAGTTATGGTTGTAACTATTAGCACTTTATTGGGTTGCTATAACAAAGAAGAGTTTAAGCAAAGAATTAAAGATGGTTGGGACAAAGTTCACGCTAGCATCAAATTTAAAGGCGACTTTTGCTACTATATAGGTGACGTTAAATTCCCTTATACTGACGAGCCAGTATTAGAAGATGATATTCAATGGGATATTTGGAATAAGGGAAGATTAATAAAAACGTTGCCTTTATTTGCTGAGATTGGTTTATTAACTCGTGAGCCGGTAGAAGGACACCCAGAGCTTTATCATTATGAGGTGACCGAATTAGGGGAAAAGTACCGTTATCAAAATATTGATAGAAGAGGGCCCCGACCAATATATGAAAATTCTTTTTGTTATGGTCAGATAGTAGTAGAGAGTGTAACAGATGTCGAAAAAAATGAATATACACGTGCAAAGGGTTATAGTTACAATCAAACCAATTTTGATGTTTCTTATAATTTTCATGTAATTAATGTACCGGATTGGGTATTAAATTCGGAAAATAAACTCAATGCTATATATGAACCAATGACAGTAAGGTTACCAGAAAAAACTTACCGAGATGCCGTAACATTTTATGTAGGTAAAGGAGATAAATTATATCAAAATAGCATACATTATAAATTGATTAAGTCTGATCACTAATAGCGATTAAATTATGAAAAATTAATCTCAATTATCAGCCATTAGTCATGCATATTTAAAGATGAATCCGATGATTGGAACAGCATGCAAATCTGGTTTAATTACTGTTTATTTGGATTAAAAAAGCCAACCGATAAAGGTAAGGCCTATTTATCAAGTTTTGATAGTATGGCAATGGCAATTAATGATTACATGGTGGCAAGAAGTGGAGTTTATGCCGTTATACAATTAGAAAATTCAACCTTTTATTCACATAAAACACGAACAAGAAAAACTATAATAGAGGCCTCTACCCAAATTGTGACGCCATACCCAATTTCTATACCAATTGACTTATC
>NZ_JACFQU010000037.1:0-1552 GCF_016101285.1 Gilliamella sp. W8136 | reverse complement strand
TCATATCACTACTGCTATAACTCATTTCTAATTTTTTTCGTGTCTCTTTTTTTATGGAGTTGCCAAACCATAATAAATATTCACCGATATACATTAACCTTTACATCCCTTTTTTTAATCACTATTACCGTAATCAACGTATTTTCCGGTTTTTTCATCCAAAACGCACCACTCTAATCGGCTCTCTAAAATGCCTTTTTGTACGTCAGGTGGATAGTCTGATAAGGTTGTTTCTTTGGGTATGGGTTTGCCTTTTTTGCCTGCTTGCCTAATCACCTTTGGCCAACGTGGCTGCCAGCATAAACATTCCGATATAAAATAACCTGCTGTGTAAACAGGTAATAGAATTAAAAATACCGGGATTAATAACAGATACATCACTATGCTTTTTGAATTTTGTGCTGCGTGGATCATCGGGCTGATATGGCCACCTAATCCATGAAATGGCATTGGTAAATGGGTGCTAAGTCTTGGTTTGGGTAAATTTTCTGGGCCATCTTCCATATAACAGCGAATAAATTCCCATTCATCTTTATAGTCTTGACCTTTATAGGTATTTTTCCCTATCCCGACTGAGTGAGCAATAGGAAAACCCGTTTTATAAGGATGAAAAACAATTAAATTCACCATATTGGTGCCATTCATATCCGAACCACTGTCACCAAAGTTACCTGGCATAATATGCTCCCATTTAAATACAACGGTACCGCCGCAATATTTAGGGCGCTGAATATAAACTTGCCTTGTTACCCGATTAAACCGTACCCGTATATGGCGTACGGTAAACAGTTCCAATCGATAGACATAACGGAAATAGCGGATGCACAAATATATTAAAATTGAAGTAACTATTAAAAAAAACATTATTGTAAATATACCAGAAGCAACATTTCCTCTTTCATGATTATATAACCTTGAAGCTATTGTTAATGCCATTAACATGCTAAATACAGGAGCAGAAAATATCAATAAACTTATCCAAGTAACAATCCCTCGAAAATTTTCAAACATTCCACCACGAATCTCGAGATAGCGATCGTTATAGGCATAGTACGGACCAATGGCTCTTGGGTTATTACTGACTGACTCTTTAGTCCAATCTTTTTCAACTTCGCTGAGTTTCATATCATTACTGCTATGACTCATTTCTAATTTTTTTCGCGTTTCTTTTTTTATGGAGTTGCCAAACCATAATAAATATTCACCGATATACATTAACCTTTACATCCCTTTTTTTAATCACTATTACCGTAATCAACGTATTTTCCGGTTTTTTCATCCAAAACGCACCACTCTAATCGGCTTTCTAAAATGCCTTTTTGCACATCAAGTGGATAGTCTGATAAGGTTGTTTCTTTGGGTATGGGTTTGCCTTTTTTGCCTGCTTGTCTAATCACCTTTGGCCAACGTGGCTGCCAGCATAAACATTCCGATATAAAATAACCTGTCGTGTAAACGGGTAATAGAATTAAAAATACCGGGATTAATAACAGATACATCATTATGCTTTTTGAATTTTGTGCAGCGTGGATCATCGGGCTGATATGGCCAC
>NZ_JACFQU010000036.1:0-2002 GCF_016101285.1 Gilliamella sp. W8136 | reverse complement strand
CCAGCAAGTGAATTTGATAGCTGGGATGGGGAAAAATGGCAATTTGATAAAAATAAACAGCTTCAATATGAAATCAATCAAGCTTCAACCAAGAAAAATCAACTTCTCACTGAAGCAACTACGCAAATCAGTTATTTACAAGATGCCGTTGATTCACAAATTGCCAGTGAACAAGAAGCGCAATTACTCGTTGAATGGAAAAAATATCGAGTGCTAGTAAATCGTATTGATATTGAACTAGCGCCAAATATTGAATGGCCAAACCAACCAAAATAAAGTAACGAATAAATAAAAACCTTAGTAATGTTGAAGTGACCCCATAAAGTTGGTCACTTTTATTAAGTGGCTTGTAAGGCCTGATTTCGATATTCAACCGGAGTCAGGCCTTTTAATTTGGCTTTAATCCGTTTGGTGTTGTAGTATTCAATATATTCTTATATTTATAACGTTTTGTTATCTTAGCTGTTTGTAATCATTTTTTTTACAAATCCATCCATTAACTAACTTTTTTAGACTGTGTCACTATCTTTAGCAAGCCATTTTATAAAATGCAAATCCAATGCACTTTATAAAGTATTCATAAATTAGACATTTAAAACAAACATAATCAGCTCATTCGATCGTCTTATTAGCGATTCGAATTTTTATTTATAGGATAAAAATATGGGTCAAAAATTTTATACGTTACTTACTCAACAAGGGGCAGCATTACTAGCAAATGCTACTGCTTTAGGTATTCCACTCAAATTAAGTAAGATGGCTGTTGGTGATGCAAATGGTAATCCGACAACACCAGATGCTAGTCAAACCAAATTAGTTCACGAAGTGTATCAAGCACCACTTAATTCATTGAACACTGATGAAAAAAATCCTAATCAAATTATCGCTGAATTAGTTATTCCTGAAAATCAAGGCGGTTGGTTTATTAATGAAATCGGCTTATATGATAAAGATGATAATTTAGTTGCTGTCGGTAATTGCCCTGCCACCTATAAACCAAAACTATCTGAAGGCAGTGGTCGCACACAAGTCATACGAATGATTATTGTGGTTGATAATGTTAATGCTGTTGCTCTTAAAATTGATCCATCGGTGGTATTAGCCACCCGTCAATATGTGAATGATTTAATTACCAGCAAAATAGTAACTCATGAAAAATCAACTAATCACCCAGATGCGACGACTAAATCAAAAGGTTTTGTGCAATTAAATTCAGCTACTGATTCAACAATTGAAAATCAAGCTGCAACTCCCAAAGCAGTTCGAGATGCTTATGAATATGCACGATTTTCCGACATAAAAGCTCAGTCTGCATATGATCATGCAAGCGCAGCCCATAAACGAATTGATCCAATTGCAGATAAGTTTCAATCGCACGAATTTGAATCTCGAATATTTTCACAAGATAAAAGATTTTACCAAATCGTTCGCGATGATGGTGTCGTTGGTTTATACAGCCTAGTAAAAAATGATTTTTCTTGGTTTATCAATCATGATGGTTGGATATCAGGATTTATTGAAGCACCTCGTATAGGTGGTTTAGATGAATTTGTTAAAGATCGTGTTTTACCCGTTGGAATTCCGCAACCATGGCCTAGTAATCAACTTCCTTCAGGTTGGCTTGAATGTAATGGTTCTTCATTTGATGTTAATCGATTTAAAAAACTTGGAAGTATTTATTGGTGGGGACGTTTACCAGATTTGCGTGGCGAATTTATTCGAGGTTGGGATAATACTAGAGGAGTAGATGCTGGACGTGAAATATTAAGTTGGCAAAATTACGCAATTCAAAGCCATAATCATAGTATAAATTCACTAACTAGTTTTAGTTCCTCAGGAAATGTTAATGCATCAGTTGCACGTGGTTCACAACAAACTGGATGGACTAATAATTATGGTGAAAACGAAACTCGCCCTAGAAATATCGCATTTATGTATATCGTTAAAGCAGAATAAATAGGAGAAAAATAATGAAATATCAATTAAAACCAGAATCAGCAGT
>NZ_JACFQU010000035.1:0-2116 GCF_016101285.1 Gilliamella sp. W8136 | reverse complement strand
AAATTATAAAAATAATTTTTATGAGATCGAATATACAACAAAAAAAAATAAGATAATTAAAAAATGGCTTCACTGTTCTGCTATTGATGCTTGTATTTCTGATTAATAAAATTAATCTTAAACGGCAAGAGAAACATTTAAAATAAATGTTTCTCTTGCAAATCCTAATTTAGTTGTTTCTAAAAATTATTCATTATCATCAAACAGTTATCTATGGGTAAATTGTAAGTTATATAAAAAGTAGATGAAGTAAACAGAGTCGAAAATGTTAATAAGATAATACAAATAATCAATAAGAAAGCTGATAATCATACTGAACGACGAGCTAATTTTGAGAAAATAAATAGAGAAAAAGTTTTTAATTCTGTTTCTTTCAAATAAGGAGTTGCAATGAGACATAAAATAGTACTGTTTATGTTATTAAGTTTAATTTTTAACATGTCAAATGCTTATTCAGATGAATATTTTGAATTAGGTAGCATTCCAGAAGAATATCGATTTCCTAAATATAATAATATTGCCCATCCTCCAATTAATGTTGAATATAAAGGCCATAAAGGAACAGCGATGTTTCTTAGTAATACTTTTGAAGACGGAAGGCGTAATTTAGAGGTGTATTTTTTAACAAATAATAATAAAGAATTGAATAAAGCATACGAACTTTATACATATCAATATGGTAATCAGGAACTAGTAAGCGCTTTTGAATATGCTGATAAAAAAACAGGTGACAAATACATATATATTTTATTTAAAAGTACTATAATACCAAACAAATTGTACAGTTATAACTTTACTGAATTATCTTTATTTATAGAAGAAGATGGTATACTAAGGGTGTTGTTTTTTTTAGGTGATAATGAATTCCTATCAAAAACTACTTGTATTGATAATTTTGAAACCGATAGACGTTGTGAATTTTCAACGAAAGAGGGATTAATAAAATATCTTGATAAAGAGAAAAGTAGGTAATAATTTATCTAATAATAGTACTATTAAATCATTTGGAATATCATCATGAACAAAATTGTATGATAACAACACTCAATCTCGATAAAATAGGTCAAGGATGAAAACAGAATATAAAATTGTTGGTTAGAAAAACTAAATAGAGCAAAAGTTTTTAATTCTGTTTCTTTCAAATAAGGAGTAGCAATGAGATATAAAATAGTACTGTTTATGTTATTAAGTTTAATTTTTACCATGCCAAATGCTTATTCAGGTGAATATTTAGATAGCATTCCAGAAGAATATCGATTTCCTAAATATAATAATATAGCCCATCCTCCAATTAATGTTGAATATAAAGGCCATAAAGGAACAGCGATGTTTCTTAGTAATACTTTTGAAGATGGAAAGCATAATTTAGAGGTGTATTTTTTAACAAATAATAATAAAGAATTGAATAAAGCGTACGAACTTTATACATATCAATATGGTAATCGGGAGTTAGTAAGCGCTTTTGAATATACTGATAAAAAAACAGGTGACAAATATATTTATATGTTACTTAAAGATACTTTAACGCCAAACAAATCGTACAGTTATCGCATTACTGAATTACCTTTATATATAGAAGAAGATGGTATATTGAGGGCGTTATTTTTTATAGGGGATGATAACAGTTTATCGAAAATTCCTTGTATTGATGATTTTGAAACCGATAGACGTTGTGAATTTTCAACGAAAGAGGGATTGATAAAATATCTTGATAGAGAGAAAAAATGGTAAAAAGTATTGAAGTAATAATTTTATTTAGCGATGAGGCACCATTCATTACATCAATTAGCTAATTAATATTATAAAATAATGTGTTAGCTATTAATGAATGGTGAACATAAAATTAACTAAGAAAAGAATACCGAAACATGGTCTAATTACTTTTTGCAGGTAATAACTTATCGATTATGAAATAATGAGCTTAAAGATATTCCTGGTTTATTTAGATCGATGAAAAGATTATGGGTAAATCAAGAAAATAAAAAGGAATTATTGAAAAGAAGAGAAGATGAAGCTAAATTTTTCGAAAAAGGATTATAGTAATGAAGAAAGTTCTACTATTTATATTAATATTTATGAGTAACAATGTTTTTAGTGATGTTAGTCCAATAGAGAG
>NZ_JACFQU010000034.1:0-2249 GCF_016101285.1 Gilliamella sp. W8136 | reverse complement strand
GTTCGAGCAATTTGTATCACATTCTAACAACCAAAATTCACAATCATTAAACTTGGTGATCGCTGTTGGTGCATATTTCGAATAGTCTTTGAATCCAAATAACCAACTAAGGTAATAAAAATAATCTTGCGAATGTGTAGCTATTGTCTTAAGGAATTTATCATAATCGTTTTTTTCTTGATGTATAAAATCTAATTCTTCTTTTTGATTTAACAATTCATTATATTTCGCTAACTCCTTGGCAATATTGTTCTTAGCATTCTGCTCAGCAGTGTTGTTTTCTCTAAACTTTTTGACATCTATATAGTCACAGAACGGACGAAATTGATCATTCTGGATAGGCTACACTAATTAGTACCAATTTTATAAGGTCATTGTTATGATAAACCAACAATAAAAAAAGGTAACAATAATGACAATCAATTTAACCCGAAGAGAAAAACGCAGCTTTACTAACGAGTTCAAAAAACAGATGGTAATGCTGTATCAAAATGGTAAAAAACGTGCTGATATCGTCGCTCAGTATGACCTCACCAAATCAGCATTAGATAATTGGATAACTCAGTATCAAACCACGGGGTCATTTACCGCTAAAGATAATCGCAGTGCGGAGGAGAACGAGCTTATCGCACTACGCAAAGAGAACAAACGCTTGTTAATGGAGAACGATATCCTAAAGCAAGCTGCGTTGATAATGGGCGAAAATCGAGCTAATTTTACACAATAAGCACCGATACACTTTGCGAGGATTATGTCGTTGCTTAAAAGTAACAAGAAATCGTTTTTATTATCAACGGCAATTGCCCCAACAACCGCAGGATGTTGTGCTCAGTGAAAGAGTCGGTAGAGTCTTTAATGATAATTACCGCGCTTATGGTACAAGGCGCCTGCGGGCAGAACTGAGAAAGCAAGGCATGATTTTATCTCGACGACGAATTGGTCGAATTATGGCAAAAAATGGCT
Source organism: Gilliamella sp. W8136 (assembly GCF_016101285.1). NCBI lineage: Bacteria > Pseudomonadati > Pseudomonadota > Gammaproteobacteria > Orbales > Orbaceae > Gilliamella > Gilliamella sp. W8136. The sequence continues at coordinate 1,286 of NZ_JACFQU010000034.1, read as the reverse complement.
GGGTCTCAAAATACACTTGTAAAAAATATCGTATTCACGTTGGAAAAAGTAATGAATCGAGTGTGGGGAATGAACTTAATCGAGAGTTTGAGATAGGTCAACCACGAAAAATATTGGTGACTGATTTAACCTATGTGAGGGTTAAAGAGCGGTGGCACTACCTTTGTGTGATTGTTGATGTCAGTAATCGAGAGATAGTTGGACGAAGTGCTGGCAGGCATAAAACAGCAGGGTTAGTTATGCAAGCAATCAGTCAAATTCCAATGAATTTACAGTCTATTGAGTTTTTTCACTCAGATAGAGGAAAAGAGTTCGATAATCATCTGATTGATGAGTGTTTAACCGAGTTTAGCATTAAACGTTCATTAAGCCGTAAAGGCTGCCCGTATGATAATGCAGTTGCGGAAGCAACATTTAAAGCGGTGAAAACAGAGTTTGTATCGAATACTATTTTTGATTCACTGGAACAGCTTAGGTTGGAATTTAATCATTATGTCGATTGGTTTAACTGCAATCGACTTCATTCAACATTAAATTATCAGTCACCGATTGAATACAAAAGAAATCGATGACCTTATCTTTTTGGTACTAAAAAGTGTGGACATACCATTCATTTCTTTCAACTTCTTTTGTTTTTCTTCTGAAGTCATCTCGACTTCCTCATAACCTTTTTCTAGATATCTCTTCATTAAAGGAAAATCACTAATCTCGCCTGGGGATTCAGAAACGTTATTAATCAAAGCAAAATCATAATATATTTTATCTTCTGCTTTTGCTGTTTCAGATGATACGATTTGGTTGCGATATTCATTTATTAAAGATAATGTTTTACGTTTATGCAGTCTTTCTTCACTAAAATAATTATTTTTTTCCAAACCCAATCTATTGAAAATTTTCTGATACTGTTTTTTGTCAACTTGACTAGTAGACGAACTTTCTGGCTTTGGCTCTTGTTGATTTATATGTGCATTTATTTGTTTATCCAATCGCTTATTGGATTTAATTATTTGATTATAGTGTTCATTTATTTTTTTTGAATAAATCTCTTCCGATTTAATAATAATTTGTGTTATCGGTTCAATTTTTAACTGACGCTGTAGACTTAATTCTTCAGCAATACCAAATGGATCTTCAACAATAACGACCGGTACAACATATTTGCCTGATTGTTGGAATTTTTCAATCTGGTCTCTCAATTTAGTAGATTCAGCCTCATATTCATATTCTACGCCGTTTCCTTTTTCTGCGCCTTTTCCTTTACGGTCGCGTAGTGAATTGAATTTATG
>NZ_JACFQU010000033.1:0-3845 GCF_016101285.1 Gilliamella sp. W8136 | reverse complement strand
TATCTCGGTAAGTTTCTTCTGGTAAACTTACTGTTATTGGTTCATATATAGCATTGAGTTTATTTTCCGAATTTAATACCCAATCCGGAATATTAATTACATGAAAATTATAAGTAACATAAAAATTGGTTTGATTGTAACTATAACCCTTTGCACGCGTATATTCATTTTTTTCGACATCTGTTACGTCCCCTACCACTATCTGACCATAACAAAAAGAATTTTCATATATTGGTCGGGGGCCTCTTCTATCAATATCTTGATATCGGTATTTTTCCCCTAATTCGGTCACTTCATAATGATAAAGTTCGGGATGTCCTTCTACTGGCTCACGAGTTAATAAGCCAATCTCGGCAAATAAAGGCAATGTTTTGGCAAGATCTCCCTTATTCCAAATATCCCACTGAATATCATCTTCTAATATGGGCTCGTCGGTATAAGGGAATTTTACGTCCCCTACATAGTAGCAAAAATCGCCTTTTAGTTTAGTGCTAGCATGCACTTCGTCCCAACCATCTTTAATTTTTCGCTTAAACTCTTCTTTGTTATAACAACCCAATAAAGTGCTAATAGTTACAACCATAACTATTAATTGGCTTATTTTAATTAAATTTAATTTCATTGATTCTTGTTGCATTCCTAAAAAAATCAGCCATATAGTTTTGCATTCATACTTGACCAATGGCTGATAATTGAGATTAATTTTTCATAACTTACTCGCTACTGCTACTAGTTATAGGTTTAATCAATTTATAACGTATACCATCTTGATATAATTTATCTCCTTTACCTACATAAAATGTTACGGCATCTCGGTAAGTTTTTTCTGGTAACCTTACTTTTATTTGTTTATAGAGGACATTGAGTTTATTTTGCGAATTTAATACCCAATCTGGTACATTAATTACATGATAATTATAAGTAACATAAAAATTGGTTTGATTGTAACTATAACCCTTTGCACGTGTATATTCATTTTTTTCGACATCTGTTACACTCTCTACCACTATCTGACCATAACAAAAAGAATTTTCATATCTCGGTTTGCTTCCTCTTCTATCAATATCTTGATAACGGTACTTTTCCCCTAATTCGGTCACTTCATAATGATAAAGCTCTGGGTGTCCTTCTACCGGCTCACGAGTTAATAAACCAATCTCGGCAAATAAAGGTAATGTTTTGGCAAGATCTTCTTTATTCCACTTACGCTGTTTACTATCATCTTCTAATATGGGCTCGTCAGTATAAGGAAATTTTACGTCACCTAAAAAGTAGCAAAAATCGCCTTTAAATTTGGTGTTAGCGTGAACTGTATCAAAACCGTTTTTAATTCTTTGCTTAAACTCTTCTTTATTATAACAACCTAATAAAGTACTAATGGTTAAAACCATAATTATTAATTGGCTTATTTTAATTAAATTTAATTTCATCAGTATATCTCGCTTTTTACAGTATCGTGTATCACTATTGGATAAGTTTCAACAGTTTTATTTTGGTCATTTTTGATCATTTTCCCTTTAGGCCAATATAGGACTTGCAAGTAGATTTCATTCTTCCAAGAGAAATAACATTCACCCGTTTTATAGAAAATTTGAAAATACCCTAATTTCTTATAATTTTCATCTACTGCATCTTTATAGAATTCAACTCTGCCAACTTTACTTATTTTCAAATCATCTTCTGTCACCACTGGCTCTAAAGGCTCGGGGCGTTTAACCAAAATATCCGTTGGCGAATTATCAACGAAGTCCAGTATCGGGTATTGTTTACCATTACTAATTTTAACCGCAGCCACTTCGTTGCTTTCAGCATCATAAAAACGAAGCATACCTTCATAATCACTTATATTCAAATCATAATTCGGCAAACCAAGTGATATATAAACCTCTTTACTCGATAAGTCAATTGGTATAGAAATTGGGTATGGCGTCACAATTTGGGTAGAGGCCTCTATTATAGTTTTTCTTGTTCGTGTTTTATCTGAATAAAAGGTTGAACTTCCTAATTGTATAACAGCATAAACCCCACTTCTTGCCACCATGTAGTCATTAATTGCCATTGCCATACTATCAAAACTTGATAAATAGGCCTTACCTTTATCGGTTGGCTTTTTTAATCCGAATAAACAGTAATTAAACCAGATTTGCATGCTGTTCCAATCATCGGATTCATCTTTAAATATGCTTAAGATAATCGTTGATACAAAAGCGGCAACTAGCCCTAAAACAAATAATCCACCAGCAATTGGTCCACCTAATAAACTTAACAATCCCACAGATTGCATCAAGGTAATAAAACCGGAAAACATTTGTAAACCGCCAGCTATCATATATGCTGTCCCTACTTTACCGCCTTTTGACCACCCTTTCATCATTAGCATACCACCTTCGATAACTGTGATCACTGAGGTTACTATGCCAAAAACGCCTGAAACGGCTACTGATGTTTTAAGTACACCATTACTAAACATTCTTAGAGTTCTACTTGCATCTAAAATCCCTCTAAATATAGGTGCCAGAGTGTTATTGAGAAAGACCATAACTTCATTAATTAAGGAGGAATAATTTGCCAGCATTTTACAATATCCAAACTTAGCGTCACGTTCAAGTTGAAAACGTAAAGTTTGACTGATGGAAAGGTCTTGTAATGCTTCCATATTTTGGTAATAAAGATGTCGAGAAGCCTCGGCTTGTATACCCGCTAAGACAATTTTACCGATACTAAACATAACTTCTTTTTTAGGAGGGGTATTAGTATTTAATCTAGTATTTGTTATCGAACCAGATAGACTTTCACAAAACTGTACTTTTACTTCATTAAATACATCCAACAAATTATTCTTTACAAAATTTAGTCTTATCGTAAAGTCACTCCAGTTTCGCATCATTGGCATGGTTAAACATGCTCTAATTGCCCGAAATAAATTCTGACCTCTGAGTACCATGTCACCATTTCTGACAATTTCGGCAATTTTGATAATCTGGCTTACATAATCAGCTCCCTCTGAAAAAAAACTCCAATTAATGGTATCGTTTTGATTTGAGTTTGTTATTGGATGTTTATCATAAGATAACTCTTTACCAGTAGTTGCTAATGATTCCATATAATTCAGTATAGAGCTTAATTCAACGCCTGGTATATTTTGTAACTGAAAATTGAACATTAAATTACCTTGCATCACCATCGCACTTTGGAAAAGTAACGGCATAATTTGATGTTTAATTTCTTCGGCTTGTTTAGTTACTAATGACTTTTCTTGTTCTGGCGATAGTTGTTCATTTTGTGGACATTCAAGTGGTCTGTTGGCTAATCCCGACATAACCCGCGATATTAGCATTGTATAAAGAGTTAACATTAATTCGCCTTTTTCACAGAAAAAGTCATCAGCAAGTTTTCCATCACCTTGGCTTTCTTCAAATTCTTGTAAAATTTGTTTTGTTTGTTGTTGGCGCTTTTCTTTAGCAGTTTTTTCTTTTTCTGCACACTCTGCAATATATTTTTTTAATTCTTCTTTATTTTTATTAGCCAATTGCGGTTGAAAGCTTGGGTATGTGGCTAACTCTTGCTGCAAAATTCCAAGACGTTTATTTAAAAGTAATTCCCAAAAACTACCCTTTTGACCATCAATTAGATGAAAAAATAGACTATTTAAATTAGTAAGCAATGCATCCCATACTGCGGATTGTACTTCTGTTTTTATCCCACCTAAACAAGTAAAATCGATCAGTTTTAAAAAATCTGTTAAATAACCAACATGATTGTTCGAGCAATTTGTATCACATTCTAACAACCAAAATTCACAATCATTAAACTTGGTGATCGCTGTTGGTGCATATTTCGAATAG
>NZ_JACFQU010000076.1:0-200 GCF_016101285.1 Gilliamella sp. W8136 | reverse complement strand
AACTGACGCTGTAGACTTAATTCTTCAGCAATACCAAATGGATCTTCAACAATAACGACCGGTACAACATATTTGCCTGATTGTTCAAATTTTTCAATCTGGTCTCTCAATTTACTAGATTCAGCCTCATATTCATATTCTACGCCGTTTCCTTTTTCTGCGCCTTTTCCTTTACGGTCGCGTAGTGAATTGAATTTATG
>NZ_JACFQU010000075.1:0-208 GCF_016101285.1 Gilliamella sp. W8136 | reverse complement strand
GTTACTGCGCCTTTACCCTCCACCACTCTAATTGAGCCAATCTTTGCGTATGCCAAAGCCAATCCAACGTCAATTGCTTTGATATGCAACGAACAAGAGATTTCTTATAAAGAGTTAACAACGCAAGCTCTTAAAATAGCCAGCCTGTTAGTCAGTAAAGGATTAAAAACTGGGGAGCCTGTCGCCGTTTCACTGCCTCGTGGACCCA
>NZ_JACFQU010000032.1:0-4387 GCF_016101285.1 Gilliamella sp. W8136 | reverse complement strand
TTTCTTTGCTTATTGTTTCTGTTTGTTCTGTATTTTCTAAATTACCGGTCATTGTTTCTTCCATTATTCATTCTTATTTATTTTATTTTTTGCATTCATACTTGACCAATGACTGATAATTGAGATTAGTTTTTCATAATTTAATCGCTATTAGTGAGCAGACTTAATCAATTTATAATGTATACTATCTTCATATAATTTATCTCCTTTACCTACATAAAATGTTACGATATCTCGGTAAGTTTCTTCTGGTAAACTTACTGTTATTGGTTCATATATAGCATTGAGTTTATTTTCCGAATTTAATACCCAATCAGCAATATTAAATCGCCTTTGAGTGTAGTACTAGCATGCACTTCGTCCCAACCTTTTTTAATTCTTTGCTTAAACTCCTCTTAATTATAGGTATCACAACCCAAAAGAAGACTCGTTACAAATAATGCAGTTGTTAATTGAATAATTTTTTTCATCATTTATTCTTAATTAATATTTTCATTAAGGTTGCATAAGAAGATAAGACCATGACTCTTCATATAATTTGCCATCTTTACCTTGTATATACAGTAGCGTTTGAGGGTATGTAACATCTGGCAAGCGCACAGAACTAGCACCATACAACGCTTTGAGTTTATCTTGATTATTAATTACCCATTCTGGAGTGTTTACTACTTGATAATTGATTTTCACTGTAATTTGTGTTTCGTTATTACTATGTCTTCCATGTTCATAAGTTTTTTCGCTCACATCTGTGACTTTAATGACTTTTATCGGGCCATAGCAAAACGAGTTATCATAAATTGTTCGTCCGCTCCCTGACTTTTTATAAGAAGAGTATAAATATTCTTGCCCCAACTCGGTCAAATCATAATGATAAAGTCCCTCTTTACCGTCAACGGGCTGACGAGTTAATAAGCCTATTTCTGCAAATAATGGTAATGATCTAGATAATTTTCCTTTATTCCAAATTGCCCACTGAATATCATCTGCTAATACTGGCTCGTCGGTATAAGGAAATTTCACAGAACCCAAATAAAAACAGTAATTTCCTTTGATTTTGAGATTAGCTTGAACTCTATCATAAACGTTTTGAGTTAATTTTTTGAACTCCTCTTTATCATAGGTATCGCAACCAAAAAGAAGACTGGACACAAGTATTAGAATTGTTAATTGGACATTATTTTTCATTATATATTTTCCTATATCTTAAAAACCGTTCACAGGGGAGTGATGATTTTTATAAGTGTAATAAATCATCAATGGTGGGTTGTCAACAATTTTATTTTGACTATTTTGCGACGTTTGACCTTTTGGCCAATAATTTAATTGTAAATAAATCTCTTCAATACCTACATAATAAAATTCGCCCACTTTATAAAAAACTTGAAAATAATTCAATTCATTTTTTTCTGCATCAGTTGCTTTTTTATATAATTCTTTTTGTCCAACTTTGCTTGGAATTAAATATTCATCATCATTAACAGGTTCCAGTGGTATCTGTCGTTTTATCAATAAATCTTCTGATGAACCGTTAACAAACTCCAAAATTGGGTATTTTTCTCCATTTGTAATTTTTAAGGCAACTGTTTCTTGATTATTTCTATCAAAAAACCTTAATATGGCTTCAAAATAACTTTCATCACTATCATAATTTGGTAAAATAAATGAGATATAAATTTCCCGACACAACTGTGCAACATCTGCAGCCCTTTCTGGGTGACCTATTTGGTCATAATCTTTTTTAGAATTCTTATATGTTCGCATTTGTTCTAAGTAATAAATCGGCTGCTTTTCTAACTGTATTACTGCATGTAGATTAATCAAAGCTGCCATAAAGTCATTAATTTCCAGTGCCATGCTATCAAAGGTCGCAACATAAGCGATGCCTTTATCTGATGATTTTGTGCCAAACAAGCAGTTATTAAACCAGATTTGCATTTTATCCCAATCGTCTGATTCATCTTTAAATATTTTTTGGATAAGCGCTACGACAAGTTGTGCCACCAATGCGAACACAAAAATCGCAACGCCAATAGGCCCGCTGAACATAGATATGGATAACATTAAGCATATCGATTGTGCTAAGTTAGCAATCCCCGATATAACCTGTAAAGCACCTGCGATACACAAAGCTGTACCAACCGCACCACCTTTTTGCATTCCTTTAGCAAAAAGGAAGCATCCTTCAGTAATGGAAATCACACTGCTAATTATGCCCATAACACCCACAGCACCAGCTGAGATTTTAAATACACCATTAACTAACGTGCTTAAACTTGCCCGGTTGGTAATAAATGTTCTGACAGCTTGACTCAGCGTTAAATCAGCAAATTTAAGCAATTCATTTATGGTATTTGTGAATCCCGCCACAACTTTATAAAAACCAAACTGTACATCACGCTTAATTTCATAGCGTATTGTTTCGCCAATCGAGTTATCTTCTAATTTTTTTAAATTTTCCTGATATTGGATATAAGTAACACCTGCTTGTAATCCAGCTGTTAACAACTGACTGCTTGCAAGACTAACACTTATGGCATTCACTCTTGTGGTAGGATTTAATCCTGCATTTTTAACTGAATCTAAAATAGATTCTCCTTTCATTTTTTTAATATTATTATAGCTTTGAATGAATATCTTTTTTAAATCTTTAACTGGGAACCTCATTACCGATGGATCGCCTAAAAAATAGCGGTACACTGCACGGAAAAATGTCCTACCACTGGCCAGGATTCTTGGTGAATTCCCCACTTCAACTATTTTATTGGCCATATCTATATAATTCAAAGTACGGTCAACAGCATCCCAGTCAGTTTCGGCTTGTTGACTACTGTCCGATACCGTATAATCAAACGTTGGTAATGGAGTGGCACTGTGGGATAACGGCTCAAAATAAGTCTGTATTGAATTTAATTCAAGGGCCGGGATGTTTTGTAACTGTAAATATAATATTAATTCCCCATTAATAATTAGGCCACTTTCAATCATGAGTTTTTTGGCATTTTGTTTGATCAAACTGTCTTTTTGTGTTTCAGCTTTCTCAGTAGGGCGATTAGTTATTCCTGAAGATACCCGTGTTAATAACATGGAGTAAAGCGTTAACATTAATTGACCTTTTTCACTGAAAAAACTCTCATCCAATTGGTTTTGGGACTGTTCAGCTTCAAGTTCTTGTAAAATGATTTTAGTTTGTTGTTGTCGTTCCTGCTCTGCTTTCAGCTGGTTTTCTTCCTGCTGTTGCAGATGTTTTTTAATTTCTTCATTATTGGTTTCATGCGTTAATTGTGGTTGGAATTCAGAAATTGTCGACAGTTCATCTTCCATAATTTTAAGACGTTTATGTAAAACAAGTTCCCAAAAACTGCCTTTTTTACCGTCAATAATATGATAAAGCAGACTATTTTTGTTATTTAGTAATGTATCCCATACGGCTGTTTGTTCTTCGGTCTTAATGCCGCCTAAATAAGCAAAATCAATTAAGGCTAAAAAATCGGTTAGATACCCAACATGGTTATTGGATGCATTGGTATCACACTCAATCAGCCAAAACTCACAATCATTAAACTTATTGATTGATTTTGGTGCATATTCTGAACAACCCTCAAACCCAAATAGCCATGTTAAATAATAAAAATAATCTTGTGAAAAATTTGATATTGACTCCAAAATAGCATTGTAATCCGCTTTATCTTCCTCAAGAAACTGTCTCTCTTTTTCCAAATCAAGTAAATTATCATATTTAGCTCGTTCTTTCGCAATTTTTTCTTTAGTAGCTTGTAGAATAGTATTATCACATCGGAACGCTCGAACATCTTCATAAGAAAGGTATGATTTATTTTGTCTTTTTTGCATCTTTTCCAGTTGTTTACGCTTTTCTTCTTCACTCAAAGTGATTTCGATAAGCCCTTGATTTAGATATTTTTTTGAATTTGGCCAGGTATATGTCTCCACTCTAGAGCCTGCTTGCACTTTAGTAATATAATCATAATAAATCATATCTTTGGCTTGGGATATCTCTATCGATTCAATTTGGTTTCGATAATCATTAATAAGTGATAATGTTTTACGTAGGTGAAGACGCTCTTCACTAAAATACTTGCTTTTAGCAACTGAAGTTTTCACTACCGCATGATAAGCTGGCTTATATTCTTCTATGTCAGAAGTCTTTTCCTCTGATTTTTCTATATTTTCATCAAGACTTTCCTTGAGTTTTTCATCTAACCGTTTATTGGATTCAAATAATTTTCTAAAGTGCTCATCTATTTTTTTATTATATATTTCTTCCGCTTTTACAACCGATTGCGCTATCGGTTCAATTTTTAACTGACGCTGTAGACTTAATTCTTCAGCAATACCAAATGGATCTTCAACAATAACGACCGGTACAACA
>NZ_JACFQU010000031.1:0-6174 GCF_016101285.1 Gilliamella sp. W8136 | reverse complement strand
CGACAATCAATAAACACCGTAATGTGATACGCACGCCAGCGAATAATAAATTGCGAATGGACGATAAACGTGGTCAGGAGCATATTAAACTGGCAACGGAATATGGCAAAACCCAACTCAATTTGGGGCATTTGGTGGACAGTGAAAAAACGAAACGAGGAGAAGGTTTTGAGCTGCGTACCGATGAGTGGGGCGCAGTGCGTGCTGCTAAAGGTATTTTTATTACTGCCGACAAACAGTATCAAGCACAAGATTTACAACTTAATATGCAAGAGGCCAAAGAGCAGCTTGATAAAACATTAGATTTAGTCTCTGCCTTACAAGATGCTGTTAAACATGCTGAGGCTGAATTAGCCGATTTAGAAACACAAAAAAAATTGATAATCGAATCCATTGAAGAATTTAAACAACCCTCTATTTTGATGTCTTCACCAAAAGGGATCGCCCAAGTTACACCTGAAAGTGTGCAGATAGCTGCAGGTGAAAATATCATGTTGGCAAGTCATCAACATACTGATGTCAGTGTTTTAAGAAAATTTACCGTTGCAGCGGGTGAAATGATCAGTTTATTTGCTCAAAAAATGGGAATTAAACTTATCGCTTCACATGGCAAAGTTGATATACAAGCACAACATGATGAAATGTCATTACTGGCGGAAAAAGATTTGTCAATAAGCAGTCAAAAAGGTCGTACTGTTATTTCAGCTCAAAAAGAACTTATTTTAACGTGTGGTGGTGCTTATATACGACTTGCTGATGGCTCAATAGATATTGCTGCACCAGATAATGTCATTTGCCATTCAGCAACATGGCAAAAAACTGGTCCGGATAGTTTAAGCCAAATGTTAAATGAACGCCAAAATACAAATTATCATTTTAACTCACAATTATTATGGAAAAATGACAATACTCCAGTAAAAAATCAGCGAGTGAAAATTATTCGTGCCGATGGAAGTGAAATTGATGCTATGACGGATGAAAATGGCAAATTACCAAAACAGTTTGCCGATTTTATTGAACCAATAACAATCGTTCTTGTACCCCAAAAAGACAGTTAACAATTGAATCAAACGGGATGATTTAACTCATCGCAATAATAGGAATAGATAAGGATATATGTTATGGGATGGAATATTCCTCAACCATTAACACACAGACAGATAAAAAAAACACCCTATTTATTATGGATTATAGGGCTGGTGTTGTTGATCTTACTCAGTTTTGTACTAATACTTCTGCTTTTTGAAGATACTGATGACTCATTGGTGTGGTTCTGTTCCATCATTATACCAATAATACTCTGGTCTATTCCATTTGCGATTAATCTGTCAATGCGTTATTCGGATGCCGTTTATAATGAGGAAATAACAACGATTAACAAGCAAACTACTAAACAATGGCAAGCTTGGAGCAAGCAGCAATTACCGATTTTTGCCAGTCACGTCATCTGTGCCGAGCAAGATGGCGTTAAGGTACTAACAGGTGATGCCAACAAAATCCCACTTTATCCAGCAAAAGCGCGCCCTCTATTTAATGCCAGTACATCAACTCAACCTTATTGGTTTTTAGATGAAGTTATGCAGAGTTTAGAGCAGCAAAGCCCCAACTACCGTCGGTACTTGACTCACATTTATCTTCCTCAAAAATTAATGAAAGATGACGAATTACAAAATGCAATTTTTGAACGTTGGGATTTATATCCTGAGCCAATAATGGATTATAACGCATGGATAACCGAATTGTATCAGCATTCAGATAATATCGAATTGTCGTTAATCTTAACCTGTCAATATACCTCTTCGATGTATTCTAAGCACAGTCAATTTATTAGTGCATTATTGCTTGGTGATGAATCACTGATTGTAAATAAAGAATTAACGGCCAAATCGTGGTTAGGCAGATTAATGATATCAGAACATGATTTATCAGCTGATCTAGAGCAACTATTGGCGTTAACTCAACTTCCATCGGCCAATATAAAAGATATATGGATATCAGGGTTAGACAAAAAGAACCGTATTGCACTTGCGATAACAACCGAACAGCTTGCCATAGGTAATGGTAATGAGCAACTGCTCCATGATATTGATTTAACTTTTGCAAAGCCAAGTGATTTAACTCACTATTTTACTTTAGGACTCGCAAATGGTTGTATTGCTCATCATGGGGGAGAGCAATTAGCGATTGTCGAATATGCACAGCATATTTATTTGCAATTAATTACTTCTCAAAAAATGACATCATAAATAAAAGAATAAGGATATAAAATGGACAATAATTGCCAAAGTGAGATATTTAATACGAGACCACGTTCAAATGAGGATGTGGTACAAATGCATATTGAAAAAGAGCGTAAAGTGATACCAATTATTTTACTGCCTGGCGTGATGGGAAGTAATTTAAAGTTAAAATCTGTAAACGGTGATAACAATTCGCGCAAAGTTTGGCGTATAGATACTCCGCTTAATATGACCAAATGGTTATTACCCATATTAGGTAATGCAAGGAGAAGGAAGTGCTTATTAGATCCTAAGAAAACAGAAGTAGATGATCGAGGTAGAGTAATTGAGGCCGCTTCTAAAGAAATTTCATCTTTACAATCTACGTATAATCAAAGATCTAATGATGAGGAAAGCAGCATAGATTTAGATGAAGAAGGTAAAAAAGCAGATGAAAATCATCCAGAAAATAAACTTTTTGGTACGCGTCGGGAAAGGGGATGGGGAACCGTCGGTTACTTCAGTTATGGCGTATTTTTAGATACTTTTCAATCTTGGTTATATCAACCTACCGGAGAATTATCACTTAAGTTGCAAAGTTTAACAGAGGCTCACTCATTTAAGTTAGCCTCCACAGAAAAAACCACGCTTACATTTGACGGCGACGATATTAAAAAACTTGAGAATTATGATTTTCCGCTTTATGCGATGGGTTATAACTGGCTAGAATCTAATGCAGAAAGTGCCAGACGGTTAAAAAAATTAGTTGAAGAAACTATCCCTGCTTTCTACAAAAAAAAGGGTAGAGTTTGTGATAAAGTAATTTTAATGACCCACTCTATGGGGGGATTAGTGGCGCGTTATTATACGGAAGCTTTGGGGGGGCGTGAAAAAGTATACGGTGTGATTAATGCCGTTCAACCCTCTATTGGAGCAGCAGCGGCGTATACCCGAATGAAATGTGGTAATCAAAAGAATTTTTTTATAGATAATGTGTTAGGCAAGGATGGAGCCGAAATGACAGCAGTTTTGGCTCAAGCTCCAGGTCCATTGCAGTTATTACCTGGCATTGAATATGGTAAAGGTTGGTTGACCATTAAATCTAAATGTGAGATTAAGAAATACCCTACTCCTAAAAAAGATCCTAACGAAGATCCTAAAAAAGGTCCTAAATTAGATCCTTATAATGATATCTATTTAAATAAAAAAGAATGGTGGTGTGTTTGTGAACCGCATTTAATTAATCCATTTAATAAAAAACATAATAAAGAAATAATGGAATCAGACTGGGAACAATATGAACATATTATAATGAATGATGTAAAAAAGTTTCATGAAGAAATTAGTGGGAAATATCATCCTAATACTTACGCATTTTATGGGGTGGATGTTAAAGCAGCGGAGGAAGAAGATAAAAGAAAAAAATATCCAGATTATGCAAAGCAAGTAGCTAATATACCAATAATAATAGGAGAAGAATTTTTAACCTATGATGAAGTGAATTGGAATGGAGAATATAAGAAAATAGATCCTGAATCAGGAATTAAACGACCATCTGATCAATATATTGGTGATAAAAATAGATTGAATTTACGAGAAAAAAGAACGAAACGAACGATTGCTATAGAGACTAAAAATCGCGAAAAAGGTGAATCTGAAGCAGAAAGCAATCAACAAGGTAATATTGATTTTCAAGTAACGTATATTGCTGAATGTTTCACATTAGAACCTGCAAAAGGCAATGGTGACAGTACGGTTTCACGACGCTCTGGCGAAATAGATCCTGCAAAAGGCAATGGTGACGGTATGGTTTCACGACGCTCTGGCGAAATTCCAAAAAAACCAAAAGAATCCCTACGTGCACTAACTTATCTTGCTGTTGGGCATGAATCAGCGTATAAAAAAAGTGAGGAAGCGCGAGATTTTGCTCTACGGGCAATAGTCGATATTATAGTGAAGATTGTCAAGGTTGAAGAAAATGGGCAACAGGTTAAAACTTGATAAAAGGTATTATTTTTTAATCACGGCGTTATTAATCATTTTATTTTTTACTCATCGTTATTTTAATAAGGATATAATTATGGTCACCTTATCAACTGAGCAACAGCAACAAGTCGATCAATTGCTAAAAAATACTGCAACACGTTGTTTAGGAGTTTATTTAATTGATTTACCAAAACAATTTTCAGTATTCCCAACCACTGAGTTTTATTATGATCAAATTCATAAAGTTACTATTAAAACTCAACGACAGTATCTTCCACCTTTTAAACAGATGATAGCTCGTCGAGAGCAAGAATTGAAAAATACCCAACCTATTGATCCCATTGATGGTAATTTTTTAAAAGCAATTCATCCATTACCGAATACTGATACGGATAAAATACAAGGTATTATATTTGAACGGATGCAAAGTGAAGGTGTTCCTGATGTTGCCCGTGTTTTAGAAGGTTACCGTTGGCAAGATGAGGTAACCTTAAAAATTGAAATGAATGCACATAATGGTTCAGATAGTCGTTACGATCAAGATAGAAATACAAACCCAAATATCTATAACAACAATGTACCTGAGAAACTAGCACAAATGTACAAATTATTCGATCATATTCAGGTACGCGATGATTTTACCATCCCAAGTGAACCGGGATTTTGTTTCACTAATGGATTTATGCGTAATGGGGTCGAAGAATATAAAGACATAAGTTTTACATATCGATATGAGGGGAAAGAGGATTTTTATATTAGTTTACAGTCTTCTGATTTTTCAGAAGACCTGTCGCTATTGGAAAGTCCTGAAGAATATGATCCGGACGGAGAAGGATATACGGTTTATAAAGGTACGCGTGAAAGCAATCATTTAGTTATGGAAGAATGGATAAGGAAAGGTGATTTTTTTTACAATAATGATTATAGTTGGAGAAATGATGAAGGGTACATTTTTAAACTTGGCATCAATCTGTTTAATGCAAGTTATAAAAAGCCCCAATTGTGGGTCCAAATGAATTATATAATACCCAAGAATGATAACGTTCCAACCTATAGTGAAGAGCAGTTAATGAGTATATGGCGTGAAATAACTAATAGTATCAGAATAAGGGAAAGTTCGTTCGCAAATGAATAAAAAGTACTGGATGATTGCTGTTTGGATTTTTTGAAATGCTATTATATAAAATTGCTAAAAATTTAATAATAAAATGGGCGAATTAAGCATGTTATTTACTTAATAGTGACGTTTAATATTCAATTAGTAGCAACAAAATTACATATAAAAGCAGATATAATTTTTAAATTATTCCTAAGTTAATAGATATCTGGTTATTTTATTTATCTAAAGGAATACGATAAAAAAGCATTCAAAAATAGAAAATTGTTTTAATTGCAATTATTGTGTTATTTAGAACGATCATTCAGCTTTTAAGGAAATAAAACAGACAAAAAGAAAATATTTAAATTCTGTATAAACATAAATAAATGTTTTTTTAAATCAAGTGATAGATTAAATATTTTCTTTTGACTCTAGAGAATTTTTGAGTATAAAAACAGTAAATTTTGTAAAAAATATTCAGGAGTCTATACCGTTTGCCGATTGTATTTTGCTGTAATTTATTTTTAATTCTTATCGTTAACTGCTAACTGCTAACTGCTAACTGCTAACTGCTAACTGCTAACCGCTAACCGCTACCCCCTTCTCATGAGTAATTTACAGTTTGATGATCTTGGTAAATAACTCAAATCCATATCAATACGATCTATTATAAATTGTATTTATTATCAACATTAATTTCAGAGCATTTATAAATCAGTGTGCAAGTCTAATTAAATGATTAATTAATATATTTTAATATGACCATCTAAAAAATAAAAAGCCACATTAATTACTCAGTTTAATCATTATCTACAATAAATAAAAATTAATAAAAGTTAATAAAAGTTAATAAAAAAATAATTGACTCGT
>NZ_JACFQU010000030.1:0-12742 GCF_016101285.1 Gilliamella sp. W8136 | reverse complement strand
TACTCGTGGCTGCAACCCTACTAGCTCAAAATTTATTCACACATGGTTACGCTTTGGGGAAATTATGAGGGGATCTCTCAGTGCATTGCCTCCAATTCCCATAATTTATTACGCCGATAATAACTTGGTGTAACCTTAAAAATGTACTTAAATCGACGTGTAAAAGATTGTTGGGAATCAAATTGATATTTTAATGCGATCTCAAGGATAGTTTTTTTCGTCAACCTCAACTCAACAGCCGCTTTCGTCAAACGACGAGCACGAATATAGCTAGCCAGTGTGACCCCTGTTACTTTTTTGAACAGCCGCTGAAAATACCACTTGGTATAACCCGCTTTATTCGCCACATCATCAAGCAGTAAAGACTGATCTAAATTATGTTCAATCCATAATAGAACATCTTTGATAACCGTTGTATGAAACTGCTTATCATCATATCTTAATTGGATGTTATTAGCTTTATTTTGATAGCGAGAATGCTGTTCAATATACATAAAATAACCTAAATGTTCTTAAGATTGTCACGACCACATCATCATGATACCATAAACATACTGACGGTATGTTATTTTAAATCTATCATGGAAAATAAAAATCATCAACAAGAAAATTTTAAGAGTACCTATCAATCACTGGTTAACTCAGCACGAATATTGTTTGTTGAAAAAGGCTATCAAGCTGTTTCAATAGATGAGATCTCGGGAAAAGCGTTGGTGACCAAAGGTGCCTTTTATCATCACTTTAAAAATAAAAAACAATTACTCAGTGCCTGTTATAAGCAGCAATTAATTATGATTGATGCCTACATCACAACAAAAACTGATTTAACAAATGGTTGGTCTGCCTTAGAAAGTATATTTGAACATTATCTTGATTATATTATTGATAATAATAAAAACCTTATCCCTATCCAAGAAGTGATGCCTATCATTGGTTGGAATGAACTTGAAAAAATTAGCCTTGAATACATTACTGGTAAGGTAAACGCCATTGTCAGCAAATTGATCCAAGAGAACCAACTTAAAGCTTATGATGATGATGTGCTTAAAAACTTACTCAATGGCTGGTTTATGCATATCGCAATACATGCGAAAAAACTAAAAGAGCTTGCCGATAAAAAAGGCCAATTTATTGCTATTTACCGCGGCTTTTTATTGAGCTTGAAAGATAAATAAAATAGATAGGTTTTATTTGAAGCTAAATCTTCTTTATCGTAAAAAATGCCCTCTTGGGTTATCAAGAGGGTCATTATATTTCGCGGAATAACATCATTTGGTGACGAAATAACTAAGCACTTGTCTCCTGTTTACTCCCCTGAGCTTGAGGGGTTAACATGAAGGTCATCGATAGCAGGATAATAATACAGTAAAACGCTAAACCAATAATCCAAATCCAGCCATCCCAAATTGGTAGTGAATGATTATAAATAACAGCAAACAGTAATGGGCCAATAACACCGGTTGCATTGGTAAGGCTCACCAATAATCCCTGTAAAGCACCTTGCTGATGACTCTTTGTTTGGATAGACATCACTCCCTGTAATGCAGGTAAAGCGATCCCACCACCAGCCAATAAAATTAAAACAGGGAAAACTAACCAACCTTCAGATATAAACGCTAAAAAGGCAAATGCACTACTATCTGCAATAAATCCGAGCAGTACTGCCGTTTTTTCGCCCCATTTAGTGGCTATTCTTCCTGCCACAAAGGCTTGGAATACTGAGTGTAAAAGACCAAGACCCGCTAATGAAAAGCCAACCATCATGCTATTCCATCCAAAACGATTTTCGGTAAATAGCACCCACACCGTTGCGGGAATTTGGCCTATCAATTGCGCTGAAAAATAAATAATCAACAAAATGGGCATCGTTTTAAATAAAGTGATGTATACCGAATTCGATTGCGTCTCAACCCCTACTTCGGTATCTGTATTATCACGTGTATTTTTGGTTTCACGGAACCAAAACATAACCACAAGGAAAGCGACAATATTTAGCAACGCAGCGATAAAAAAGGGACTATGCGGTGAAATCTCTCCTGCAAAACCACCAATAATAGGCCCCGCTATTAAACCAAGCCCAAAACTTGCCCCTAACCAACCGAACCACTTCACGCGTTGAGAAGCTGAGGTGGTATCGGCAATGACCGATGCCGCGACAGCCCCAGTAGCTCCTGTGATCCCTGAAAGCAAACGGCCTAAATACAGCATCCAAAGCGCACTTGAAAAAGCCAGCAATAAGTAATCCAGCGATGCGCCTATTAATGACAACAACAGCACTGGGCGCCGACCAAATCGGTCAGACATTTTTCCAAGCCAAGGAGCAAAGATAACCTGCATTAACGCATAAAGTGCAAGCAATACGCCAAAGTGGTTAGCGATATCTTCCGAAGCAATAAATTCACGTAATAACGTTGGCAAGACTGGCATGATAAGGCCAATCCCCATGGCATCGAGTAACGTAATTACCAATGCGATCTTTGTCGAACTATTCATTTCACTTTTCTCCATCACTGATAGGGAGTGGTAAAATAACTCTATCAATGATAGAGTGTCAACAAAAATTAGGAATTAATGATGTCTAGATTAGATAAAAGTAAAGTGATTAACAGCGCATTAGAGCTGCTTAATGAGGTCGGAATCGAAGGTTTAACAACCCGTAAACTCGCCCAGAAGCTAGGTGTAGAGCAGCCTACATTGTATTGGCATGTAAAAAATAAGCGGGCTTTGCTCGACGCCTTAGCCATTGAGATGTTAGATAGGCACCATACTCACTTTTGCCCTTTAGAAGGGGAAAGCTGGCAAGATTTTTTACGTAATAACGCTAAAAGTTTTAGATGTGCTTTACTAAGTCATCGCGATGGAGCAAAAGTACATTTAGGTACACGGCCTACAGAAAAACAGTATGAAACTCTCGAAAATCAATTAGCCTTTTTATGCCAACAAGGTTTTTCACTAGAGAATGCATTATATGCACTCAGCGCTGTGGGGCATTTTACTTTAGGTTGCGTATTGGAAGATCAAGAGCATCAAGTCGCTAAAGAAGAAAGGGAAATACCTACTACTGATAGTATGCCGCCATTATTACGACAAGCTATCGAATTATTTGATCACCAAGGTGCAGAGCCAGCCTTCTTATTCGGCCTTGAATTGATCATATGCGGATTAGAAAAACAACTTAAATGTGAAAGTGGGTCTTAAAAGCAGCATAACCTTTTTCCGTGATGGTAACTTCACGGTAACCAAGATGTCGAGTTAACCACCCTTTAGATTCATAAAGCGAAAATAATGCGGCTCCAACGTACCCACCTAAATGGAAACGGCGTTCACTCCAATCTAAACACGCACAACAGATTTTACGTGAATGTTTGGAAGGAACGTCAATTCCCATTTCATGAAAATATTGAATACCACTTAATGTGATCATTGAACCATTTTCAGTGATCCATTGCTGTTGACAAAGGGAATCATAGATCTTAACGGCAACTTCGCCAGCTAAATGATCATAGCAAGTACGTGCTTTTCGTAAATGCACTGGCGTGGAAACTTTGGCATGTACGCCATGGTTTAAGGAGATCCCCATCATACTTTCCATCAATTCAGCAATATCTTTTCCTGCTAGCCGAAAATAACGATGCTTGCCTTGAGCTACTACTGTGATTAGCTGGCAATCTAATAATTTAGATAAATGACTGCTCGCCGTTGAAGCTGATATATTCGCCACAGAACTTAGCTCAGTGGCCGTCCAAGCTCGCCCATCCATCAAAGCACTGAGTATTTTAACTCGTGAAATGTCAGACATAGCCGCCCCTATCGCGGCTATTGAGGACTCAAAGGTAACCTCTTTTCGTATTAAATTAGCCATCGCAAGTTCACTTTATTGCCCAAGGGAGCGTAACAGATGCAGCCATACTATCATTGTCCGTTATTAATATCAGTTGGTTAGCATGGTCACTGTATTGCACTAAAATATTAATGTTATTCTCCGCCAATACTCGTGCTATTTCGCCAAGTTCCCCCGGTTTTTCCTGTTTTAACTTACGAATTAATGGTGTCCGGATCGCAAGTACTAACAGTCCAGCTTGCTCTAGCGCTATTTTAGCTTCCTTTCCTTGTTCAACAAGAAAATGAGCATGGCATTCATCACCAACCGTAAATATCCCTCCCCCTTCCAATCCAATACCTTTATTACCTAATGTTTTTCCTAGTAATGCTAATTGTCCTATTTGATTATCTAAAACAACGTGAACATCAAACATTATCCTTGTCCTTTTTAAATGAATATTCGCGAGTAATATGAGCAATACTAATTTTGTAAAAATCAAATATTGACTCTCGCCCTTCTTGTTGAGCTTTCGCATGTAAAACATGATTTTTCCATTGCAGAACTGCGTATTCGTTTTCCCACCAAGATAGCGATAACATTTTTCCTTCTGTAGCTAGACTTTGAAAACGTTCAATTGAAATAAAACCAGCTACATGACTTAATAGTGGTCTTAACTCCTCAGCTAAAGTCAAATAGCGAGTTTGTTGGTCGGGTTGTATTTGCACCTCAAATATTACAGCAATCATATTTTTCTCCGTTATTAATCAACAAACAGAGTAATCCACCCGAAAATTAACACTTCGATAAGCAACGAAATATAGAAAGGTCATGCTGCTGTTTTATGTTGTATATCACACTTCTTTAAATTGCTCGGCCTGCGCTTATCATGTTCTCCTTCTCTTATAATTTTGTTTATTATTTATACTTTTTTATTTTTTGCTATCACCGAAAATAGTGCGGATCCCGCATGGTATTTAGGTTTACCCATCATTAAATACCATTGTTGTTATTTTAATCTTTTTAATATTTCATGATTAAGATCACACTAAAATTATGACCCTATTAACTAAAAGTTATGGATACCCTAATAAAACTCATTGTTAAAGATTAGTTAACCAAAGTAACTTCATTTTTCACTATTGTTAAATTGTTATAGTGAAAATTCTGGTAAACTAATAGAGGTAAAAAAATGATCCTAGATGCCAGTTATACATTATTAGTCGCATGTATCGCGCTACTCATAGGAATGTTTGTCGTAAAATTTACCCCGTTCCTACAAAAAAACCACATACCAGAAGCCGTCGTTGGTGGCTTTATTGTTGCAATTGTTCTGTTAATTATTGATAAAACATCAGGTTATTCGTTTACTTTTGATGCTTCATTGCAAAGTTTATTAATGCTCACATTCTTTTCCTCTATCGGGCTAAGTTCTGACTTTTCTCGACTGATTAAAGGAGGAAAGCCGTTAGTTCTATTAACTATTGCAGTAACGATCCTAATCGCCATTCAAAATACTGTCGGCATGAGTATGGCTGTCATGATGAATGAAAGTCCATTTATTGGCTTAATTGCAGGTTCAATTACTCTAACAGGTGGTCATGGTAGGGGTCTGACGCTCAGTGGAACGAAAACTCACGTTAAGCAACGTTTTCTACCTCTGACGCCTCTTTTAATGGTCTTAAAACAGGCACTATTATTGCCTGTTTTCTTTTATAGAAGGTGGCTGTATGAAAAAACATAAGTTAGGTTTTTTATTCTATTTATCGAATAGAACAGTATTGTTTCTTACCTCAATTTATATGGTAAGTATTTTTATTTATACCATTCTTAGAATGACCGGGTTTAGTATTTCTGATTCCTTCAATGCAAATATAATCGGCCTGTTTTTTTTAATGTTTTCATGGATGGTTTATATGCTTAGATTTATTGATGAAAACAAAAAATCAAGTGAAAAAACAAAACTTATGGGGAGTGCCGTTTTAGTATTCCAGTTAATTAGTTATGCGATAGCCATTATGAGGGGTCTGACTATGATAACTCCTTCACTAATAGAACGCTGAGGCTTTAACATGCTTGAAATGCGATTTGGAAAAAATAGCGATTTACCATTCATCTTAAACCTGGTTCGCGCCGGTGTTGCTACAGGTGTGTTTTTTTTCAGTGAATCAAACGCCTGTAATGAGCTTGAAAAGGAACTAGAACTGGTTACGCAAAAGCACAAAGCTAACGAGCTTGGCGCGGATTTCCTTTTCGTTTTTGATGATCAGGCGACAAAAAAGCCGGTAGGTTTTACGTTGCTGACTGGTCGCAATGATAGCGCCGGATTTGCCTCTCATCTTGAAATCCGCATGTTTGCTATCGCTGCCGAAGATCAGGGGAAGGGGTTAGCGAAAGAAATGTTAACCTCCGTCATCAAGGCGACGCCCGGCCATCGCCTTGATGCGTCTTGCCTACCTGCGGCAATAAAAATGATGAGGCTCCTTACTGGTTTTGGGTTTGTTGTTACGGATGAGACGCGGGGCGGTAAGAAAACTTTTAGTACACAAATCTCCTGATTCTCTTTAGTTAAGAAAGGCATTCAAATTTTCTGAATGCCTTTTTTTTTGTCGTTGAAAACATAAATCACTGTTTTTTATGATTTATGTTTTTTGCAAAAACGTCCTGCAGGACGTTGGCCAACTGCGGCCGGCGACGCGATCGGTGGGGGTGTTGTTCATCAATATTGAAAGAGATTTTGGGAGAAAAAGCCGCTTTCGCGGCTCTCGTTTAGGGGTCTGACGCTCAGTGGAACGAAAACTCACGTTAAGGGATTTTGGTCATGAGATTATCAAAAAGGATCTTCACCTAGATCCTTTTAAATTAAAAATGAAGTTTTAAATCAATCTAAAGTATATATGAGTAAACTTGGTCTGACAGTTACCAATGCTTAATCAGTGAGGCACCTATCTCAGCGATCTGTCTATTTCGTTCATCCATAGTTGCCTGACTCCCCGTCGTGTAGATAACTACGATACGGGAGGGCTTACCATCTGGCCCCAGTGCTGCAATGATACCGCGAGATCCACGCTCACCGGCTCCAGATTTATCAGCAATAAACCAGCCAGCCGGAAGGGCCGAGCGCAGAAGTGGTCCTGCAACTTTATCCGCCTCCATCCAGTCTATTAATTGTTGCCGGGAAGCTAGAGTAAGTAGTTCGCCAGTTAATAGTTTGCGCAACGTTGTTGCCATTGCTGCAGGCATCGTGGTGTCACGCTCGTCGTTTGGTATGGCTTCATTCAGCTCCGGTTCCCAACGATCAAGGCGGGTTACATGATCCCCCATGTTGTGCAAAAAAGCGGTTAGCTCCTTCGGTCCTCCGATCGTTGTCAGAAGTAAGTTGGCCGCAGTGTTATCACTCATGGTTATGGCAGCACTGCATAATTCTCTTACTGTCATGCCATCCGTAAGATGCTTTTCTGTGACTGGTGAGTACTCAACCAAGTCATTCTGAGAATAGTGTATGCGGCGACCGAGTTGCTCTTGCCCGGCGTCAACACGGGATAATACCGCACCACATAGCAGAACTTTAAAAGTGCTCATCATTGGAAAACGTTCTTCGGGGCGAAAACTCTCAAGGATCTTACCGCTGTTGAGATCCAGCTCGATGTAACCCACTCGTGCACCCAACTGATCTTCAGCATCTTTTACTTTCACCAGCGTTTCTGGGTGAGCAAAAACAGGAAGGCAAAATGCCGCAAAAAAGGGAATAAGGGCGACACGGAAATGTTGAATACTCATACTCTTCCTTTTTCAATATTATTGAAGCATTTATCAGGGTTATTGTCTCATGAGCGGATACATATTTGAATGTATTTAGAAAAATAAACAAATAGGGGTTCCGCGCACATTTCCCCGAAAAGTGCCACCTGACGTCTAAGAAACCATTATTATATCACGAGGCCCTTTCGTCTTCAAGAATTTTATAAACCGTGGAGCGGGCAATACTGAGCTGATGAGCAATTTCCGTTGCACCAGTGCCCTTCTGATGAAGCGTCAGCACGACGTTCCTGTCCACGGTACGCCTGCGGCCAAATTTGATTCCTTTCAGCTTTGCTTCCTGTCGGCCCTCATTCGTGCGCTCTAGGATCCTCCGGCGTTCAGCTTGTGCCACAGCCGACAGGATGGTGACCACCATTTGCCCCATATCACCGTCGGTACTGATCCCGTCGTCAATAAACCGAACCGCGACACCCTGAGCATCAAACTCTTTTATCAGTTGGATCATGTCGGCGGTGTCGCGGCCAAGACGGTCGAGCTTCTTCACCAGAATGACATCACCTTCCTCCACCTTCATCCTCAGCAAATCCAGCCCTTCCCGATCTGTTGAACTGCCGGATGCCTTGTCGGTAAAGATGCGGTTAGCTTTTACCCCTGCATCTTTGAGCGCTCTGATCTGAATATCGAGGGACTGCTGGCTGGTTGAGACCCGCGCATAACCAAAAATTCGCATAAAATGTACCTTAAATCGAATATCAGACACGATGTGTCTATTATGCCAAAATGACGATTTAATGGACACTCAAACGAAGCCGTTTTACTATGTCTGATAATTTATAACATTTCGGACGGTTGCAAAAATGTTACTAAATGCCCGTAAGGCAGGGAGGCCTATATGCCCGTTGACTTTCTGACCACTGAGCAGACTGAAAGCTATGGCAGATTCACCGGTGAACCGGATGAGCTTCAGCTGGCACGATATTTTCACCTTGATGAAGCAGACAAGGAATTTATCGGAAAAAGCAGAGGTGATCACAACCGTCTGGGCATTGCCCTGCAAATTGGATGTGTCCGTTTTCTGGGCACCTTCCTCACCGATATGAATCATATTCCTTCCGGCGTCCGGCATTTTACCGCCAGACAGCTCGGGATTCGTGATATCACCGTTCTTGCAGAATACGGTCAGAGGGAAAATACCCGCCGTGAGCATGCAGCGCTGATACGTCAGCACTATCAGTATCGTGAATTTGCCTGGCCCTGGACATTTCGCCTTACCCGTCTTTTATATACCCGGAGCTGGATAAGCAACGAACGTCCTGGCCTGCTTTTCGATCTGGCGACAGGGTGGCTTATGCAACATCGTATTATTCTCCCCGGAGCCACTACGCTGACTCGGTTGATTTCAGAGGTAAGGGAAAAGGCGACGTTGCGCCTGTGGAACAAACTGGCACTGATACCGTCAGCCGAACAGCGTTCACAGCTGGAGATGCTGCTGGGGCCAACTGATTGCAGCCGCCTGTCTTTACTGGAATCACTGAAAAAAGGCCCTGTGACCATCAGTGGTCCGGCGTTTAATGAAGCAATTGAACGCTGGAAAACTCTGAACGATTTTGGCTTGCATGCTGACAACCTGAGTACACTCCCGGCTGTGCGCCTGAAAAATCTCGCACGTTATGCTGGTATGACTTCGGTGTTCAATATTGCCAGGATGTCACCGCAGAAAAGGATGGCGGTTCTGGTTGCCTTTGTCCTTGCATGGGAAACGCTGGCGCTGGATGATGCACTGGACGTTCTGGACGCCATGCTGGCCGTTATCATCCGTGACGCCAGAAAGATTGGGCAGAAAAAACGGCTCCGCTCGCTGAAGGATCTGGATAAATCTGCATTGGCGCTCGCCAGCGCATGTTCGTACCTGCTGAAAGAAGAAACACCGGACGAATCGATTCGTGCTGAGGTGTTCAGCTACATCCCCAGGCAAAAGCTGGCTGAAATCATCACGCTTGTCCGTGAAATTGCCCGGCCCTCAGACGATAATTTTCATGAAGAAATGGTGGAGCAGTACGGGCGCGTTCGTCGTTTCCTGCCCCATCTGCTGAATACCGTTAAATTTTCATCCGCACCTGCCGGGGTTACCACTCTGAATGCCTGTGACTACCTCAGCCGGGAGTTCAGCTCACGGCGGCAGTTTTTTGACGACGCACCAACGGAAATTATCAGTCGGTCATGGAAACGGCTGGTGATTAACAAGGAAAAACATATCACCCGCAGGGGATACACGCTCTGCTTTCTCAGTAAACTGCAGGATAGTCTGAGGCGGAGGGATGTCTACGTTACCGGCAGTAACCGGTGGGGAGATCCCCGAGCAAGATTACTACAGGGTGCTGACTGGCAGGCAAACCGGATTAAGGTTTATCGTTCTCTGGGACACCCGACAGACCCGCAGGAAGCAATAAAATCTCTGGGTCATCAGCTTGATAGTCGTTACAGACAGGTTGCTGCACGTCTTGGCGAAAATGAGGCTGTCGAACTCGATGTTTCTGGCCCGAAGCCCCGGTTGACAATTTCTCCCCTCGCCAGTCTTGATGAGCCGGACAGTCTGAAACGACTGAGCAAAATGATCAGTGATCTGCTCCCTCCGGTGGATTTAACGGAGTTGCTGCTCGAAATTAACGCCCATACCGGATTTGCTGATGAGTTTTTCCATGCTAGTGAAGCCAGTGCCAGAGTTGATGATCTGCCCGTCAGCATCAGCGCCGTGCTGATGGCTGAAGCCTGCAATATCGGTCTGGAACCACTGATCAGATCAAATGTTCCTGCACTGACCCGACACCGGCTGAACTGGACAAAAGCGAACTATCTGCGGGCTGAAACTATCACCAGCGCTAATGCCAGACTGGTTGATTTTCAGGCAACGCTGCCACTGGCACAGATATGGGGTGGAGGAGAAGTGGCATCTGCAGATGGAATGCGCTTTGTTACGCCAGTCAGAACAATCAATGCCGGACCGAACCGCAAATACTTTGGTAATAACAGAGGGATCACCTGGTACAACTTTGTGTCCGATCAGTATTCCGGCTTTCATGGCATCGTTATACCGGGGACGCTGAGGGACTCTATCTTTGTGCTGGAAGGCCTTCTGGAACAGGAGACCGGGCTGAATCCAACCGAAATTATGACCGATACAGCAGGTGCCAGCGAACTTGTCTTTGGCCTTTTCTGGCTGCTGGGATACCAGTTTTCTCCACGCCTGGCTGATGCCGGTGCTTCGGTTTTCTGGCGAATGGACCATGATGCCGACTATGGCGTGCTGAATGATATTGCCAGAGGGCAATCAGATCCCCGAAAAATAGTCCTTCAGTGGGACGAAATGATCCGGACCGCTGGCTCCCTGAAGCTGGGCAAAGTACAGGCTTCAGTGCTGGTCCGTTCATTGCTGAAAAGTGAACGTCCTTCCGGACTGACTCAGGCAATCATTGAAGTGGGGCGCATCAACAAAACGCTGTATCTGCTTAATTATATTGATGATGAAGATTACCGCCGGCGCATTCTGACCCAGCTTAATCGGGGAGAAAGCCGCCATGCCGTTGCCAGAGCCATCTGTCACGGTCAAAAAGGTGAGATAAGAAAACGATATACCGACGGTCAGGAAGATCAACTGGGCGCACTGGGGCTGGTCACTAACGCCGTCGTGTTATGGAACACTATTTATATGCAGGCAGCCCTGGATCATCTCCGGGCGCAGGGTGAAACACTGAATGATGAAGATATCGCACGCCTCTCCCCGCTTTGCCACGGACATATCAATATGCTCGGCCATTATTCCTTCACGCTGGCAGAACTGGTGACCAAAGGACATCTGAGACCATTAAAAGAGGCGTCAGAGGTAGAAAACGTTGCTTAACGTGAGTTTTCGTTCCACTGAGCGTCAGACCCCTGGTAATGCCGGAGCATGGGGCCCTATTCTCGCTGATAAATATGGTGTAACAGGCGCCGTTGAATTAGCGATGGCTTGTGCAACACTTGGATTAGTGTTGGGTGGTTTAGTTGGCGGCCCTGTTGCCCGTCATCTTTTGAAAAAGGTCTCTATTCCTAAAACAACCGAGCAAGAGCGCGACACTATCGTTGAAGCTTTTGAGCAACCAAGCGTCAAAAGAAAAATCAATGCAAATAACGTTATTGAAACCATTTCAATGCTGATTATCTGTATTGTTGTTGGTGGCTATATCAGTGCATTGTTTAAAGATACTTTTCTGCAACTGCCTACTTTTGTCTGGTGTTTATTTGTCGGTATTATTATCCGTAATACACTGACTCATGTATTTAAACACGAAGTGTTTGAGCCGACCGTCGATGTATTAGGTAGCGTTGCTTTATCGCTTTTCTTGGCAATGGCGTTAATGTCATTAAAATTTGGTCAATTGGCAAGCATGGCAGGGCCAGTATTAATTATCATTGCTGTACAAACTGTTGTCATGGTGCTATTTGCCTGCTTTGTCACCTTCAAAATGATGGGCAAAGATTATGATGCTGTCGTGATCAGCGCGGGTCACTGTGGCTTTGGTATGGGAGCAACACCAACAGCAATTGCGAATATGCAAACAGTCACAAAAGCATTTGGACCATCACATAAAGCTTTCCTTGTCGTTCCTATGGTCGGTGCCTTTATTGTTGATATTTCAAACAGTATCTTAATTAAAATATTTATTGAAATTGGTACATACTTTACCTAATAGCTACACACTACTCGGCGTACTTCTCCTAACAATTTATTATAGGGCAGTATGCCGAGCCGCTTTCTTACCCCGTATATTCCCCTAGTCAATCTATTTAGCTTGCACGTTTACGAATTAATTCTCGTGACAACTAAACCAAAATTTGAATTATGACGAGTATATCTGATTATTTATACTTTATTCGTTAGAATAGTCCGTAGAAATAAATAATCAGTAGGCTACATGGAATGAAATTAAGACATCTCGATATCTTTTATGCTGTAATGACTTGTGGTTCCTTAACGCGTGCGGCTGAAGTTTTACATATTTCTCAACCCGCGGCGAGTAAAGCACTCAAACATGCTGAGCACTGAGAGATCCCCTCATAATTTCCCCAAAACGTAACCATGTGTGAATAGATTTTGAGTAAGCAGGGTTGCAGCCACGAGTG
>NZ_JACFQU010000074.1:0-238 GCF_016101285.1 Gilliamella sp. W8136 | reverse complement strand
AGCATATTTCAAAAAATTAAGGTTTAGGATGAAAATCATCAATTTGCCTTTTCCAACGATTATAATTCCAATCAATAATTTTGGTTTTTAACTCAGCTAACTCATTTTGAGCTGCTTGTTTTTGTACTGGGGTAAGAATTTGTTCTAAACGAATTTGAATTTGCTTATTATATTCCCAAACAGGAGGGAGCTGATGACGATACCAAGCTAAATTATTATCGATTTCAATAATTTTTTG
>NZ_JACFQU010000002.1:0-232995 GCF_016101285.1 Gilliamella sp. W8136 | reverse complement strand
AACGAGGAAACTGGCTAATAAAGCACTATTTGAATATATTGAAATCTATTATAATCGGATACGCCGTCATTCAGCCAATGGCTGGCTATCACCTGAACAATATGAACAACAATATTACCAAAATGAAAAAATGATAGAGGTGGGCACTGTCTAATATATTGGCGAGGATCTATCGTTACAAGGTATTAAATTTCGTTTCCTAAGCCAACGACCTATAATGCTTCGAGAGTCAGAATTTAAAATAGACAATTTTTTTAATAAAATTAATGTGTTTATTCCAAACAGTTCCTGGGGAGCAAATGGACGAGGAGAGCCACAAAACAAAGTTACATTATGTGTTTCAGCTAACTCTTTAGCAACTTGGCGGCCACCAGAACCATCACCAATTATTGCAATATTTTTTGAAGACAGTTGTTCTGGATTTTGATACTGATCTATTGTCAGCTGCTGTATATCTGCTGGAATATCTCTGGAAATATCAAGAACATTAACTTTCTGATTTGCCCCTGTTGCATTGACCAAACACTTTGCTTGAAAAGTTTCTCCATCTTGAGTTTTTAAAGAATAAATTTGATCATTATATTCTACAGAATATACATTTTTATTTAGCAATACATGTAATTTGTTATGTTGAGCGTAAAACTCTAAGTAATCAGCCATTTCATGCTTATCTGGATACCCTTTTTGATCACCAGCCATAATTAAATCTGGTAGCTGATTCATTGCTCTTGGTGTAAACAACCGCATACTATCTGGTCATCTACGCCAGACGTCTCCTATACGTTCATCTCTTTCTAATATAAGAACAGTGATATTTTTTTCAGTCAGAAATGATGCTAAACACAGTCCAGCTTGTCCAGCACCAATGATTACACAGTCGTAAGTCATGAATTTTATCCTCTAATTGATATATGTTGGGTGAGCATATATCAATTCAAAAGTTATTTAATTAAATAAACTAGCTATATTAGATCTCTCATTCTTTTTTTTAAATGAAAATAATTGTCAAAGAATAAATAACTATTTGAAATATAGAGAGTTAAATAAATTAATGATTTTTTTATAAAATGAAGTCAGCTTATTTGTTCAAGACAATATTACTCACCCATTTATACAATGTCGTTAACTTTTCACAATCTAATAACCAAACAAGAGATGGAGTAACATAATGGAAAATAATAAGGAAATGGCTATATCTGTGAATTTTTTACTCGGTTGTGGGGGTAATTATATTACGGGTCAAACTCTAGTTATTGATGGTGGAATGTCTGCTTAATGAAACAGCATTTTGTGATGCTGTTCATAGAAGCTATGATTAAAATGAAAGATGTAATGGAGTGTACAATGGAAAACAACACCGATGGCCGACAATTCAATGGTTTAACACGATATAAAAAATTGATTATTTTATCTGTTATTTTCCTAGTTTCAGGGATAGGATACTTCATTTTTTGGTACATGTTTTCTCGGTTTACACAATCTACAGATAATGCGTATGTTATGGGAAATCAAATTCCAATTCATACTCAAATAAGCGGAGGAATTTCCTCCATTTACGTTGATGATAATGACTTTGTGAGAAAAAAAGATGTTATCGCTCAATTAGAATCAATTGATGCTGAAAATAATTTTAGTTATGCAAAAAATGAATTAGCCAAGGTAATAAGAGAAACTCAACAGATCAAACTGACAACTGAAAAATTGTCAGCAAGTATTCAATTAAAGCAAGCGACATTAGATAAATTAGAAAAAGATTTAGCTCGGAGAGAAGGCCTTTGGTCTCGTAATGCTATTTCACAAGAAGAAATAGAACATGCTAGGCAAGATGTATTAATTGCGTCAAATGACTTAAATATTTCCAAGCAAGAGTTAGAAATTAATAATGCCCTATTAATGCAGAATTCATTATTAGAACAGCCACGCATTCAGCAAGCTATTTCTAAACTAAAGGAAGCTTGGCTTAACTTAAAACGAGTAACAATTGTTTCCCCTGTCACTGGATATGTTTCAAGGCGCCAAGTCCAAGTTGGAACACAGGTTAATAGAGGAGAACGATTATTAGTTATTGTTCCTTTGGATCAAGTTTGGGTAGAAGCTAACTTTAAAGAAGTTCAACTAAAACACATTCGATTAGGACAAAAAGTTAAGTTAACTAGTGATTTTTATGGAGATGATATTAAATTCGACGGGGTGATTACAGGAATTGCTATGGGAACGGGAAGTGCATTTTCGTTATTACCAGCACAAAATGCAACAGGAAATTGGATTAAAGTAATTCAGCGTTTACCTGTTCGTATTGAATTGAATAAAGAGCAAATTAAGGAATATCCATTACGGGTGGGGTTATCTATGTATGTAACAGTGGATACCAGTGATGTAAGTGGAAAATTACTTACTGATATTTCACCTCAAGAAATTAAATATCAAACAGATGTACTTGCTTACGACTTAGATGAATTCGAGCAACTAGTACGAGAAATTATGCAAAATAACTTAATTTTAGAGAGTAATATTCAGTGAATCATAAAATGTCACCATTATATCTATCAGGTGCAAAATTAATTGGGCTTATTGTTGCATTGGCAACAGTGGCCTTCTTACAAATTTTAGATTTAACAATTGCCAATGTAGCACTTTCTACTATTGCTGGAAACCTAGGAACATCAACTAGCCAAGCAACATGGGTAATTACATCATTTGCCGTATCCAATGCCATTTCAATTCCTTTATCTGGATGGCTAGCTAAGTACTTTGGGGAAGTTAAGTTATTTTTGTTTTCAATTTTCTTGTTTGTTTTAGCCTCTTGGTTATGTGGTGTCTCCAACAGCCTTGAAATGTTAATTATTTCACGAGTACTACAAGGTGCGGTTTCTGGACCAATTATTCCTCTTTCTCAAAGCTTATTATTAGCTAACTCTCCAAATTCCAAAAAAAATATGTCTTTAGCAATATGGTCGATGACTATTATTATTGCTCCCGTCTGTGGACCTATTTTGGGTGGATGGATAAGTGACAATTTATTTTGGGGCTGGATTTTTTTACTAAATGTGCCAATTGGTCTAATAGCTTGGATAAGTATTAAAATATTATTAAAAGGACGAGAAACAGAAATAAGTAAATCTCGAATAGATACTATCGGGCTTGCTTTATTAATATTTGGTGTTGGCAGTTTACAGCTTATTTTAGATAGAGGGAAAGAACTGGATTGGTTTAATTCATCTGAAATTATTATTTTATCTGTGATAGCGTTAGTAACACTTTCTTTTTTTGTTCTTTGGGAAATGACATCGAATCATCCTATTGTTGATCTATCTTTATTTAGATCAAGAAATTTTACAGTAGGGACGATTTGCATAAGTTTGGCATTTTTGCTACATATAGGGACATTAGTTATGCAACCACAGCTATTACAACGAGTTTTTGGTTACACTGCAACGTGGGCAGGATTAGCATTGTCTCCCATCGGTTTAGTTCCTATCGTTCTTGCTCCAATAGTCGGCCGTTTTGTTCCTTATCTAGATATGAGGAAGCTTGTGACTTTTGGTTTCATTGTTTTTGCTTTGTGCTTTTTTTGGAGAGCTTACTCGTTTGAGCCTAATATGGATTTTTCGAGTTCTGCATGGCCCCAATTCTTTCAAGGATTTGCGATAGCTTGCTTTGTTATGCCTTTGAATATAATAATTTTAACTGATATACCTTCTCACAAGTTAGCGGCAGCAGGAAGTTTATTTAATTTTTTTAGAACATTATCTACTTCCATTGGTACTTCTTTAACAAATTCATTATGGGAACATCGTGAAGCAATTCATCACAATCAACTAACTGATCTAATGAATCAAAATATACAAACGCTAGAATACACATATCAGCAGTTTCAGTTGCAAGGTTTTTCTGAAACTCAAGCTTCGGCAAAACTAGCACAAAATATTACTAATCAGGGGCTGGTAATCGCAACCAACGAAATTTTTTGGCTATATGGAATTATTTTTCTACTATTAATCATAGTTGTTTGGTTTGCAAAATCAACCATTACATCAAAGAATGAAATAGAAAAATAGTTAGTTAGATAAGTACGTAAGTCATAACAAGATTATAATATTTTGAAAAATAAAAATGAACTTCAAAAACTTTATTGATCGGATTACCTACATGTAATGTACATGTTTTTTTCTTTGTTTATACCTATGCAAAAAATATCTTTATATGACAGTGTAATACCAGTTGAGCTGAACACCTTATATAAACTCTCTTGGGCTGAAAATACTAAAGTAATGTAATGTGTTATGTCCATTATCATGTCACTGGGAGTAGCGCATTTTAGGATCGTTTGACTTAAATCAATTGCTTTTTGAGCGGACATTATTTTTTCTATATCAACTCCTATGCATTGAACCTCATTTGAGTGTTTTATTGTACAAAATTATTAGAGTGAGATATTGAACCAGCTCTGTTTTTAGGCCATATAACGGCTCCGTTGGAATTTTTTAGTCTCCAGTAATATTCTCCATCACGCAATAAGTTTTCTAATGCCGTAGCAGAACACACTCTATCAGCTAAGAACTCTATTTTTCTTCTTACTGGAAAGTATTGAATATCTTTTTTTTTAATTTTAATGGTAAATCATCAAAATTATTAATATTAAAATTATCTACTGAAAAATGGCAAAAAGATTGCGAAATATTTTGAGATCCTATAATAAAGTTTTTGGTGATAGGTTTAAAATAGCCAAAAATACGTTTGTATTGTTCTTGATTAACTTTATACATGACATGTGTTATCCTTTAGTTAGTTTAAGTTAATCGAATTACGTATATATGAATAATCTTTACATATGGTTTATATTACTGTTTTTAATGACAAGGATGTTTATTTAGCAAGGATAAAATATCATTTTAGACAATAATTTGTTAGTTAAAGTGCACCGACAAAATTTATCTACATTGCTTTTTATATACAATATCACGACGGATTGACATCGTCACCCTTCTCTTCAATTGACAATATCATTGCACACTGTGTCTTTTGAGCTAGAAACACCAGATGAAAAAAAATGTGTTTGGTTTTATTATTCAATCAAATGTTTCCCATAAACTGAGTGCACCAGATGTCTGTTGTATTAATTTGCTTATTGACCCAGAAGATCCCTATTATCACTTATTATCGCATTTTACTGAAACTAATCCTGTTTATTTTCTTACTAACAAAGAAGCATTAAAAATTGCCAGTTATTTTATGAAATCTGTTACTATTAGCCAACCATTTGAGCTTTATCACGTATATAAGTTATTATATGAGTCAAAGATCCTAATTGTTCATGTGATCATGATAACCGCATTAATAAAGCAGTCTCTATTATTTCATCATTACCCATAAAGCAAATTTCATCGAGGGAAATCGCCGAAAAAATACACCTTTCTGAAAGTCGCTTTCTTCATCTTTTTCGTTCTGAGTTGGGTATTAATTTCAGGGGTTATCTATTGTGGAAAAGATTACAGGATGTAATTGATATACTCGACTCCCCTACAACACTGACAAAATTAGCCAGTGATATGGGATTTTCTGATTTGGCTCATTTTAGCAGAACTTGTTTATCTAGTTCGGGGCTGAGACCATCACAACTGAAACGAGCTTTAATAATTGATAATAATGACATTATGTGTGGAAAACATTACTGTTTGTACAGCGTATTTCAGGCATTACATACCTAAAATACACTGTATTATCGTTTATATACTACTAACTGAATATAAGATTCTTCGTTTCAGAAATATTGACCAAAGATTGCATTTGATTAATCGCAAGACCATTGAATTGTATCAAGCGTTCGAAACCACTTATACCTTGATGAATTAAGACTGAGTTAATACTTTCCAGATTAGATAAAACGACTAATTGCTCTAATGTAGCAACATCACGTGTGTTTCCTTTTTGATCAGGATTGGCTTGTCGCCATTGTGCTGCTGTCATACCAAACAAAGCCATATTCAGTAAGTCTGCTTCACTGGCATACACTTTCCCTGTCTGTGCATTTGTTAATTGTATCGGAATCAAGTGTTCTTTAATGGCATCTGTATGTATGCGGTAGTTGACCTTTGCCAAAGTACGTTGGAAATTCCATTCCAATGACATTGCTTTGGCTTATTCATCTTTAACTCTTTGAAATTCTTTAATTAGATAGAGCTTGAATTCAGATCTGAGCCATGATCCGAACTCAAAAGCAATATCTTTATGGGCATAAGTGCCACCGTAACGACCTGCCTTGGCTTGTAGGCCAATAGCTCCGGTGAGATCACTCCATTTCTTAGCAGAGAGCTTGTTTAGATAAAGTATTGGATGGCATTATTAGCCGATAAATCAACACTATTTGAATACATTGAAATTTATTATAATCGTATTCGTCATCATTCAGCCAATGGCTGGATATCGCTATAGCAACATGAAAAGCAGTATTACTTAAATAACAATATTAGAGGGTAAGTACTGCTTAATATTTTGACGAAGATCAGATAGCAATTAGCGAACAAGTAAATTAATCTTAAGCGAAGATAGTTCAACAATACATTAATTTACTTCATAATCTTATATTTTTTTAGAAAATAATGTTTTTTGATCAGTCGCTAGTTCTGAAGAGTCAATCTCCTCTGTTATAACAGATTTTAGAGCAACCGCACCTACAGGCAATGCTTTTTCAATAATTAAGTCTGAGCCTTGTTTGGCTAGCCATTGCTGTAATTTGGTAAAATCACCACACCAAAGCGTTTCTATATCTTTGTCACGATTATGATCATTTTCAGAAGTCAATTTAACTGCACGTACCTGCATACGCGCCGCCTCTGCTTTACCGGCTAACTCTATACCATAGCCTGGTGTGGACGGATTGCGTAAAACTAATCGCCCATCTTGCACCCACTGAGTATCCATACCGTGTCGTACTTCATATCCAAGACTAGCCAATCCTTGCAAAATGGCTTGTTGTCTGTAAGTCGCTACATTTTTTTCGGTTATTTGTGCTAGCGTTTGTTCACACCTATCAATTAATTCTT
Source organism: Gilliamella sp. W8136 (assembly GCF_016101285.1). Lineage (NCBI taxonomy): Bacteria > Pseudomonadati > Pseudomonadota > Gammaproteobacteria > Orbales > Orbaceae > Gilliamella > Gilliamella sp. W8136. The sequence continues at coordinate 225,952 of NZ_JACFQU010000002.1, read as the reverse complement.
TCAATTGGTTAACATCAATCACATCAAGTGTATTTAGATCAAAATCTAAAGGTTCCATTGTTGTTTGGTGTAATTCGGCTAATAATAATTCTAATTTTGTTTGTAAAGCTCCACGCTCCTTGGCTTCTTTAACTGCTTGAGCCAAGTCTAACACAAAACTATCAAGCAATAGTTTCTGACGGCTATGTTGAAACTCTTGTTCAATAACATTTAAACGCTCAATAAATACATCATAAACTTCTTTTCGCTCAAATGATAATTCAGCAAGATAGAGTTCAATTTTATGTATATAAGGGTCTTTTTGTAATTCAATATTTTGTTTCTCTATCCAGCTTGCAAAAGTTTGCGTGGTGTCATCTTCCACCATACGATTGAGCAAAGCTTTTTGCTTTTGTGAAAGTTCTGTGGTGTTGTTAGGCTTGAGTAAATTAAAGGCTTTAGTTAAAAGTTGATTAATATTACCCTGATATTTACCTTTAATCGCTTCCTGTAAATCGTTATTTAATTCATCTGAAAGTACCACTTGTTTATTATTTAATAAATTAACCACAGCTTTGATATTTTCTTTTGCTTGCTTTTCTTCAATTGCTGCTTGGCTTTTTGATGCTACAATTAATTGTCGGCGTTTTGCAATATCATCTTCGAGAATGGTTATTTCCATCGGTACAAGTTTTTGTATTTCTACGAAACGCTTTACTTTTAACATCTGATCAAAGGTTTTTCGTTTTGCAATTGTCTTTTCATAAAACATTTCATCTGTTTCACCCAATTTATCCATTGAGTTTTGCCATTGCTTAATCGATTGATCAAGACGGGCTAAATGGCCTTCACAAGTAGCCGTGACTTCTTCTAGCGTAACAATTTTGACAACTTTTGGCCCACTCATTGACTTACCTCTTGTGTTAATACAGTTTCAACCAACGTTTTTAAACGTTTCTTTTCTTGTTCTTTATTTTCGTACCAATTATGTGATGAAATACGTAAAATATTTGGAATTGCATGTCTTAAAACCGATTGTCGCCAAATTTCACGAGATCTAGCATGAGTTAATAATGGATTAATAGGCGCATCACATTCAATACCTATGCTGTATAGTTTCGTTGCTGGATCTTCAATCGCAAAATCTAACGCAAATACTCCATTACCCGATTGACGTTTATATCCTACACCCATAGATTGGATGAAAGCTTCAACATCATCAAGAAAAGCATCTTGTCTTTTAGTCTCTGCCCTTTCAATAACAAACTGACTATTTCCCACAACCCGATTAAGTAAATCTTTACTATACTCAAAATCACCTTCTGACAATGCTTTAGCATAGGCTAAATAGCACTGTAAATAATCTCTAGGCGTAGTTGGGATCTGTTTGCCAGATAACATGTCAGAAATATCGCCTATTGGCATTGATGAGACTAAAACTACTTTTTTACGGGCCCTTGTAATGGCCACATTAAGCCTTCTTTCACCACCTTGTTGGCCTAATACACCGAAATTGCGTCTAAATATTCCTTTCTCATTGCATCCAAAAGTTGTCGAAAACACAATAATATCTCGTTCATCCCCTTGAACATTTTCAACATTTTTAATAAAAATCGACATATCTTCGCCGTTATCTACCCGTTGATTTTCTTCTTTATAGATGGTGGCAAACGTTTTATCTTGAGCTGCTTTTTCATAAAATATCTTTTCAATTAAATCAGCCTGTTTTTTATTAAATGTAACGACTCCTATAGAAGGACGCTTGCTCGATGACTGCTGCCAAATTTCGGACACAACTTGAACAACTGTATTGGCTTCTTTTGGATTTGTCTGCTGTTCATATACACCATTTGCCCATATATACTCTATCGGCTGAGCTTGTTTAATTGTGTTTAAAGGGTGACGAACTGGTATATTTAATTGATTCATATAAAAAGCGGCATTCGAAAAATCAATTAACTCTCTATATGCCGAACGATAATGAATTTGTAAGCTCGTTGTAGGTAGCACCGAACGAGCAAGTTGCAATAAATCAGGACAATCCATAATTTCTTTTGAGTTCCATTGGCCTTGCAATACTTCTTGCTGTTCTTCATTGGTTAATTCAGTATTTAAATTTAGATCTAAATCTTCCTCAAGTTCTACTTGTGCACTAAAGAAAGAGCTAGGTGGCATTTGTTTTTCATCCCCACTAACGATCGCCACTTTACCTCGGTAAAGTGAGGGTATTGCATACTCGACAGGCATTTGTGAAGCCTCATCAAAAATAACCACATCAAACAAACCTGCCTTTAGAGGTAATAGCCGACTCACAATATCAGGATTCATTAACCAAATAGGTCTTAAACTCATAAGACCTAAAGGCTCACCTTGCTCAACAAACTCTCGTAATCTTCTCGCGCGTTGCCCTGTTAATCGTGTAATATCCTCCCATTCTCTAGCACTCGCCAACTTGTCGACAGGAATATTGTGCCTAAACAGAATGTTATTTAACTCTCGGATCTCTTCATCTGCAGTTGCTAAAGACTCAATTTGTTGTTGTATTTCATCCGCATTGGTTAGCAGTACAGGGTTATCTTGCTCAATACGCGTTTTCCATGTCTGTTTAGCCTCATAATTTAATAGTTGTCTAAAACTTTTATCAAGCTCTGTAACAGGTAAACAATTTAAGTCCTCCTGATAGAACCTTAAACGTTCAAACAATTTAATCGCTTTAGCTGATAGTTGCGGGACTCGTTTTCTAAAATATTGGTAAGCTTCAAGGGTATCAAGAACACGATTAATTTCTATCAGCAACAGAGATGAAACTTCATTTTTTTCGATGGCAGTTTTGCAGTATCCATAAAGTGTATCTTCAAAATAACTCACTAACGGCAACAGTGCCTCTAGGGAAGTTTTACGTGATTCATATCTTTCAAAAGCGGCATTATAATCATTTAATAAGTGTTCAAATGCTACTTTACTTTGTAGAACTGATTTTTCAACTTCTTCACAGTGAGGAGCAGCCATAATCCTTTCAGCCCATTTTTTCACCTCCTGCAAACCTGTTACTATTTCACTGACGATATTTTTTATATTTAGATTTGTACGATTATCAGGCACAGGCAATTGCAGTTTAGCGCATATAGCCTGTATTTCTTGACGTATTGGGCGATATTCCTGCTCAAGCACTAATGCATTATAGAGTTTAGGAATACTCTCTAAATTTGGCAATTCTCCTTGTAATGCTAAAAATGCTAATAACGCTCGCTTTGTTTTATAACGTTTAATACTTAAGAAACCATACCAAGGTTTAGGCATTACCATCAGCCTTGCTTTGTCTGATAAATCATTTAATACATCAGACTCTAACAAGCAAAGTTTAAGCGATAAATCACACCAACTGCTTTCATTTAACAATGCTAAGCGCTCTTGTAGTAAAGTCAGTTGGTTAATTAGTAAATCGCTTTCTAACTCAGCAGAAGCATCTGTATTCGGCTTAAACAGAGGCAACCATTTTACTAACCGCGATCGGATACTTTCTGAAATTGTTAGAAAATGATTTCCCTCGGTTTCAATCCATTGCTGGTAGGGTTTTGGATTGTCTATCTCAAATCGAGCTCTACTACTCAACTTATCTATTCTTAGCTGCTCAACGGTTAAAAAATAGGTAAAGAATTTTTTAAAATCTTCCAGCGTCGCTAAATCATGGGAAAAAGCTTTTAAATGGACTAATGGGCTATTTTCATAACAGGCAGGCAACCAAAAACGCACTAACGGCGCACACTCATTTTCTAAATCCATTAACTGTTGTGGATTGCAATCACTCACCGCTGATCTTAATTGAGGTGCCGCAAATAACTGATAATCTTTATTAATACCAATTAATTCAGCAATCAACTCTCTATAACTTAACCATATTTGAGGATCTTGTTGATGTAACGCCTCATGATAACTATCTAAACGATTTTCTAAATCTGTAATTTTGGCTGCAACTTGCTTACGTTTTTCGATCCAATCTGTTCTTTTAGGAGATTTAAATAATAGATCCAGTTGTTCTCGTATACTATTTATCACCGTATTTCTATCCGCATTAATATCATTGATCATGATACTGCGTGCATCTAGCCCTTCGGCGGCTAATCGTTTATATACAACTTCTAAGGCAGCTTTTTTCTGGCAAACAATCAATACGGTTTTATTTCGACCAATAGCATCTCCCACCATATTTACAATTGTCTGACTTTTTCCTGTCCCAGGAGGACCTTCAATTAGGAGTCCTGATTCTTGTCGTGCTTGCAAAACAGCATTTTCTTGCGAAGGGTCACTAGCCACCGAAAAATAACGATCTAACTCTACAGGCTTTTCAGGAATCTCAGCAAATGCTTGATAAGGTTTCAAACGTAATGCCGTTTCTAATGCGGTATTAACTGGTGATAATTTCTTTAAACGGTTAAGTTCTTCACCAATAGATTGACCTAAGAAATTAACATCAAATAAGACAGCTGAACATGCAAAGCACACTTCACCACGTTCAGTTTCAACGTTAATAGGTAGATTTTGTACTTGTTGAGACAATACACGCCCCAAAGCAGTCAATGCATCCATGACCTCAAGTGTCGTCAGGGCAGATCTGGATAATAACTCATCTATAACGCTTTGCCACCCCTCATACAAGGTCTTTCCTAACATGCCTTCTAATGCAGGATTAACCCTAATTTCTTCACGTTCATTATCAAAAGCTAAAGTGATACGATTGCGAACGCCCATATCATAATTAAGCTTAATGGGCCAGAGTAATAGCGGAGCAATACGAGGTAATCGATAATTATTAGGTTCTTGATAAAGTAAAAATGGAAATCCCATATATAACCCATCAATACCTGTATCTCTTCTATAGAGATTAGATTGACGGTATAAATTATTCAACTGATACTCAATAAGACTATTGGCTTGAAAAGCAGCCACATCAATGGCTTGCTGTCGGCTATTACGCTGTACAATATGATCTAACAACTTATTAGCGGGTGTTATTTCCGTACCCAATAAATTAATATCGACACGCCCAGTGTACATTCCAAGGTGCATTCTCACCAAAGGACCTTGCAATATAGAGGTAGTGGCTTTTTTATGAAAGAAATCTATAACCTGATAGGTATACTGACGTTTATGTGGTTTAACCCATTTTTCAAGCCCAATACTTAATAAAACCAACAATCTCGTTAATGGCATGCGCTTTTCAAGACGGTATTGCTCTACCCATTGATCGACTTCATCCAAGTCTGTACTGGCAAATCCCTCTATCCTTTCATTTAGCTGTTGATAAAGCGTTAAACGAGGCTGCACGATCAACGTTCTTAACGCATTATCATCCATATCAAGATTAAATTTTCTTCCTAGTGAGAGTGATTCTTTAACTACAGTATCTAATGATTTAAACTGCCCAAGTTCAGCGCTAAGTAAAACAATTAAATCTTCTTCGCTAATGGTTCGTCTCTCTAATAATGACATTAGCCCTGCGTTATTCGCATCTGGAAACAAGGCACTTTTTTCCGACCATATTGCTGCTAATTGAGCTCTTGACGCTGATAACAAATGGATCTTTAAAACTTCTTCATCAAGTTTTATTTGTAAGTTTAATGCACGCTGGCGAACCATATTCGCACGCTCATGTAAACGCCATAACCACACCTCAGATTCTTTTAGTATGCTTGGAATATCACCTGTAATAAGCTGGTAACCATCACTAGGGTGTTGCAGTAACCAATTTGGCGTTACAATATCACCGACTAGAATGAGCGGAATATCTGGATTTAAAATCTTTAACACCACCATCAATTGCATATCTGGTGTTAAATCCTGTTTACGCATAACCTCTCTTATGGAAGCTAAATTTGTTGCGTCGTAAGCTGTTTGCTCTAACCATGTCACTAAATTTCCTCGAGATAAAAGCTCAACCGCTTCCTGCCAATTAACAGGATTTGCCGCATTTAACGCAAATAATTTAATTCTATAGTAGTTTTTTCCACCTAAGGAAATGCTTTTATCAAGATCAATGTCTTGTGCAGTCGGTTGCACAATTTCTGCCGTCTCTACAGACTCGCCATTAATCCATGCTTGGACTTCATGCCATTGCCAACGCTGATGGTGGTCTTTAGTCAACAGTCCTCTTAATAATAATTGTAACCGAGGGTCTAAAGTGGTTGGAATATCTATACCATTGGCCAATACCTGAATAATAAATGCTTGTGTATTGATGCCTTCAAAGCATTTACCTTGTGTCAATTGCTCCAGTAGAATAATACCCAAACTCCACCAGTCGGAAGCGACACTCACACCGCCTGCCACGACTTCTGGCGCGGTATAAAAAGTAGTCGTTAAAGGTGATGTAACTTCTAAATCAAATTCGGAGAGTCTTGCCGATCCAAACCCTGTGATCACTAAATCCAAAGGCTCTTTGGTTCGTACTAATAAATTATTCGGTCTTAAATCACAATGACGTAAACCTGCTGCAGTAAAAGCATTTAGAGCTTGACCTAGCTCTGTTAGAACATGGCGAATAGTATCCATGTCATTAATGACCATACCAAGGTCAGCTAATACTCCACCAGTTAATTCTTCTGCCACAACGTAAGCTTGATCGTTCCAACGGCCTTTACAAATAATTTCCGGCACATGCTCACGAGGAAGATTACGTAAAACCTCATATACATCAATATTGGGTTCATAACCAGCATGATAAAGTGTTAAAACGGCACGTTTTTCATCTTTCAATCTTTTAACCAAATAGCGTTCACGCACACCATCCGTTTGGCTAATAAGTTGCAGTAACTGCCAATTATCAATGGTTGTAATATGAGAGTCGCTTACGAGTTCTTCTTGGTTAGAAGATATTTGTTCTGTATTTTCAGAGCTATCTATCTCGGCTAAATCTGCACCACAATCCATGCAAATTAAATCACCAGCATCCATGATATGACCATTAACACAGCGCGCCACAGGATTTTCAGGCAATACATCATTAACCGTTATAACATTCTGGGGACGCCACCCAGTCTCACTAATAGTAACGGATGATAAATCCCAACCACAGACATCACCGTTAATAACTCCTTCACAGAAAATCTCATGAAGAGATCGTTCTGTTTGACAATTAGGACAAAACCGCATCATTGCCATTCTATAATCCTTAATACTTTACTTTATCAGTGGTCACCTTTAGCTGGTGCCCCTGCTGCTTTAAAATAGTTTGTAATTTTACGAAATCATCACGTTTAGGGATGCCAGCGAACCAAACGACCCCTTCTGCATCAAACATTACATCCAACACGTTATCATCGGTTGTAACTGCTTGTTGATAATAAGCAAATTTTTCTTTTGCTTGTGGTGTAAAACAGTGTAAGCGTTGATTATCACTGCCTCTTAACCTTAAAGTTTGTGAGGCTTGCCGTTGAAAAGGGTCACTGATTAACACATCGATGTAAGGTTTAATTTGCTGTAATTGTTCAGGGATATCTTCAATGCAATACCCTGTATACAATAAAATATCGACCTTTGTTTTTTTACGCAACTGAACAACAATGGCTAACAATGCATCAAATTGATCGAATGGCTCCCCTCCAGAGATAGTAATCCCATCCACCAAAGGTAAGTAAGAAGAAAGTGCCATCATCAATTGATCAATCGGAATTAACGTTTTTGCTGTTGCCCAAGTATCAACTGAAATACACCCCTCACATCGTAAACTACAGCCTTGAAACCAAATACCTAGTCGCCTACCCGGCCCTAGTGTTGTCACAGGAAAATGAACGCGCGATATACCAACTTTTAACACCATTTACTCCAAGGTTAATTTTCCCACTTGTAACTGAGTAACCTCCAATGCTTGACCTGCTTGAGGGTTTAACTTAAACAACTCACGAGCCAATGGATTTAATAAATGAGCCTCAATCTGATTACGTATTCCTCGACCGCCATTTGATAGATCAGCTAAAGCAATCTTCTTCAAACTTTGTAATGCCTCTGGAGTAAAAGATAAAATCACCCCTTGTGTTTGTAAATCTTCAATCACACCATCAATCATTTGTTGGAATATCTGCTCCGCTACATCAGGGCGAATAAAGTCAAATACAATGATATTTTCGCCTATTCGATTCAAGATTTCAGGGCGATTTAAGACAAATTTAAAATGCCGCTCAATTTCATTTTTAACTTTTGCTTGAACATCATCAAATTGGTCATGTGCAGAAACGTTAGCAATACGCTCTCCTGTTTCGGTCAGTTTATAAATTCCAAGATTGGATGTAAAAATAATGAGAGCTTCTGAAAAATAAACACGCTCACCTCGCCCTGAGGTAAGAACACCATCATCTAAAATCTGCAAAAATTTATCCATTACACGAGGATGAGCCTTTTCGATTTCATCAAATAATACGACGCTAAACGGTTTTTCACGTATTGCATTAGTTAGCTCTCCTCCTACATCATATCCCACATAACCAGGAGGTGAACCAATTAAGCGCTGATCTGAAAATTCTGAACTAAACTCAGACATATCAAAGCGAATATAAGCGCTTTCATCATTAAACAGTAAACTGGTAATTGTCTTGGCAAGCTCTGTCTTACCTACGCCAGTTGGACCTGCTAAAAAAACTACTCCGCGGGGTCTATTGCCTTTTCGGTTAGTACCAACTCCCGTAATCGCACGCTTTATAATATCTAGCATATGGACAACCGCATGATTTTGTCCTTTAACTCGTTGATATACGAAGTCATCGGCTTGTACTATTTTTTCACGATCAATTTTCTGCCAAGGGTCTTCCGTTACACCAACTTTATAACGCCTTACGGCATCAGTTATGTCATTAATGGTCAGTTTTTCAACTCTTGCCAATGTGGTAATAGCATTCATATCTAGCAGTAACATACCCTCTGTACTATTAACAAAGGTTGATTCCGCTTTCGCCAGCAACTCTGGACTTGTTTGTTGCGAACCTGGAATACCTTTTATTAATGCAGAAGCTAATGCTCGACGAGAGGCGCTGTCTGGCTTAGAAACTGGTATATGTCGAATTCGGGGATTATTCATTAATAACCAGTCAGGTAAATCGCCCTCTTTTTCTACCAACCAAAGTACAGTATTAAAAAATGGGGTACGACTTGCACCAGCAGGTCTGGTATTCACTTGATGAGAAAGGACTAATGCACGCGTAAACAGTTGATGCTCTGCTGCACTCAGATTGTCAGCTCGAATGGTCAACTGTGAGGCAAAATCAATGATCAATGCAATAGGTTCGTCATTAAGATTAACAAACTTTTCTAAAGCATTTCCTAATAAATCAATGCCTGCAACAGCCTTTCCATTTTCTGAAGTTAACCCTATTTGTTGTAATAATTTATCAATATCAATAGCGGGTAAATCAGGCGTTTGTAAACCATAGAACCCTAATAAAGGATTCCAAATAAGTACTTGACTATACCCTACATTGCGCAGAGCACGATATAACGTTAACTCAAATGTTTGTGGTGTGATAACTTGAGGAGCTACTTCACACGCTTGTAAATCCCTAATATTACCCGACAAAACAAATTGACTTTTTAAAGGTAAAAACCTAACTAAATCACGCATCCAACGTGGCTTATTAAACTGATAAGTCATGTACAAAATCCCTTAATAACACACCCTCAATAATCTAAATCGTCTATTATATAGAAACATATTGATATAACTAGCATTTCTTTAAAAGATTAATGATATTTATCATACTAACCTATTTAGCTTCCCACCCTTTTTATTGAGTTGAGCACAAAAAAACTATTACTGACAATCAGTCAATGGCTCCTAATCATTTTACTTAAAATTATTTATTTTTTGCTTTAAAAACCTCACCTCTCCCTAAAGCATACCGATTATCAAGCTTCATAAGTCATAGGTACACATCGGTTTTAAACAAATAGTCTATCGTCCAATCAATCTTATCGGTTTCATTGCAATGCACCATTCTCAAATAATAGTATTTGTAATTTGCTATTTGTTATTTGTTATTTGTTATTGCAATTAAAATAAAGTTCTCCGCCATTGATAATATCCTTTTGCCTGAATTCACTTACTTTAGCAATGTGATAATCACTTCGTCTTTTTAGTTTGCTAACCATAAAACCTATTTGGTTTATTTTAAAAAAATCATCAATGTCAACTATTTATTTTAGGAGATATTTTAATTATCTATATGATTATACGAAATATTATTTGATTTAAAAGTTCTTTTTTTATCACAAAAAATTTATGATTTTTTATTTAAAATTATCATTAATTCATACAGTTAATTTTAACTAAATAATGTAATTTAATTATTTGTAAATATAAATACTAATAACGCAATTAAGAACTTGTTATGCTATTTGTGAATAAATATGTCTCATACAAAGATGCTAAAAAGTATGATTTAAATAATTTATGGAATAAGTACATTTACTCTATGCAGAACATGCCCGAAGCCTTGAATCACTTTGACGTCCATTAGCATGCTTGATATGTAGATAATGAGCGAGGCTATTGGCTATTTTACTATGGTATTTTAATGAGTGAAGAAAGTTGTTCGGGTTATCCTGAGCCAAGTAATAAAGAGGTATTTATACTGCATGTAAATGACCAAAATATTGAATTTATTTTAGCTCACCATGGAATAGAATCTACTGACTTATATCCTATCCATTTTTCTTATAATCTTGTGCCTATGGCGCCGGCTTGTTTGCCAAACATGTCTCGGAAGAGCCTAATTACCATATTTAAAGAGGCGTTAAATGTCTATAAATGCAGTGGTATTAGGATTTGGAAAAGAATGCGAAATCACTTATTGAGTTTGATTTTTAGCCTTTATTAATCAATAAATGATTATATCCTAGGAATAAGACCACACAGAGGGATTTACGGCAGCAAAGCAGAGAAATTAGAAATATACATCAATGTGTATAATATCAAAATTATTTACTTGAGATATATTCAAAATCTCAAGTAAATAAAAAATCCTCTAATTCATTAAAAAGTTTTATTTTAGCTGTAGACTAGGTGATAGTTTAGTGGCCGCAAAAAACGTATAGTCGAAATCGACCAAATCATGAATATAAAAAGGATCTGTTTTCATAATATTTTGTGCTTCTTCAATCGAATCACTCATTACTAAAATTATACCCCCGGATTTATCTTCCAGAAGCCCAGATGCTAAAAATTTATTTTTTGCAAAATAATCATCTAAAAATACATTGTGCTCATCAAGTTTTGCAAAAATTTCTGGCATAGGTTTTTTAAACTTTAAAGTTACAATTATCATTTTTATTCCTTATTTAAAATCTATTTAATTCAATCTAGTAAATTTCGTATTTCAAAAAAATCACCTGATGTAATTTTCAGTGTTTCGATATTATTTAAAACATGAATTAGGTCTTTTGCCCGTTGTTCTGGACTTACTAAATAGTTATTCTTCTGAGACATTCGTTCAGCTAATTTTTTCAATTCTAAAAATTGATTTATATCTGGATTGTCCAAAGACATTACACGAGATATTTGAGAATCAAAAATACATAATCCAATCACAGCAAAGAAAAGATGTGGATTTTCCAGTGCATATATTTTCATCATCATATTTAACGCAGACTTGGACACGGCGTAAGCTGACATTCCTTCTCGCGCGCGAACTCCTGAGATAGAAGCAGATACAATAATCTGTTCTAACAACAAGTTTTCACGATTTAAGAAAAAATCTAATAAAATCTTATAAGAAAATAAATTTACTGAAATGACATAGTTGAAATCATCAAATTTTTGTTGATCTAAACGAGAGAGTTTAGGAATTAAACCTGCATTTAGATATAAACGGTCAAGTTTTTTGACTTGTTGTAAATCTGAAAACTTCTCTAAATTTTCCGTTATAGATTTTGACTGTGATAAATCTATACTATGATGGTAAAAATTTTCATATTTTTGTAACTCATCACATTTACTACGCGAAATACCATATACATGGTCTCCTTGTTTTAAATGATAAAGAGCGAGTTCCCGACCTATTCCCTTACTCACTCCAGAGATAAAAATATTTTTTTTCATAATGATTAACTCTAATTAAATTTACCAGAATTAAATCCTCCATCAACGGGTAATATAACACCTGTTGTATATGATGATTTTTGACTTAATAACCATAAAACACTATTAGCAACTTCTTCAGCAGTACCAAATCTTTTCATTGCAGTAATCGATAGTTTTCTTTGTGTCTTCTCAGGATTTTTCTGTAAATTCTCTTCATTATTCATTCCGCCTAATATAGGGCCAGGCGCTACAGCATTAATACGAATTGAGTGCGCACCATCATGATCAACAGCACATTCTATAGCTGCAACTTGAGTTAACATATTGATGGCCGCTTTACTTACAGAATATGCTGCTTGCATTCGTAATGCTTGCAATCCTGCACATGATGATATATTTACTATCGCACCAGATTTATTTTGAGAAATTAATTGAATTTCTCGCTTCAGACAATGTGCTGTACCTGTCAAATTAATATCAATAATTTTTTTCCACTTATCAATATCAAGTTCCGAAATATTACTGTAAGGGGCGGTTACACCAGCATTGTTTACAGCAAAATGCAAAGTTTTAAATTTGTCATGTATATGATCAAATGTATCATCAATTTCTTTAGAATTTGATATATCACAAGCCAAAAAATGACACTTACCCTTTATATCATTTAGTTCAGGTTTATTTATATTTCTCCCTAAAACAATTATATTTGCTTTTAATTCAAGAAGCTTATGGACTAAATGAAGTCCCATACCATTTGTACCGCCAACAACAACAATGTTCTTATCTTCAAAATCAATATATTCCATTTTAGTCACTCATATTTAATTTTAGGATTTCTTAAAAAATCGGGATTAACACAGCAATAAACTCTATCCAAGTCGGGGTTACTTTTGTCTCTAAAACAAAATCCATCATACCTACATGCATTGATTTCAGTATTTTCAAAGTATTTAGGTAAGAGATTAGGGTCTGCAAACAACGCCCTTGACATACCGATATAGTCAATTTTATACTTTTCGAGTAGTTCATTTGCATCTGATATTGATCTTACTAAACCTGTACAACCAACAGGTATTTTGGTTGTGAAAGATTTAATCTTATTTGCCCCAGAAAAAATTCTATTTTTAATTTCCGGATCATAACCACTTAAAAACTTATGAAATGTTTCTCCTATACACATTGAACATTCTATTCCATCAATATTTAATCTTTCCAGATCCTCTACGACTTCTTGTAAATACTCTGGTTTCTGACCTTCATCATTATCAAAGCAATCATCAATTCCCAAACGAACAAAAATACTTAGATTGTAGTTAGTCTTCACTTGAATGGCTTCAATGATTCTTCTGAGTATGAGTGCTCTTTTTTTGGGATTTCCGCCGTAGTCATCTGTACGCTTATTTGTATAAGGCGACAAAAAGCTACTAATCAAATATCCATTGCCTGCCTGAATTTGAATAGCTTTTCCACCAACCTGCTGAACTAACCATGCAGCATGAGCAAACTCTTCAATCACAGTTTCAATATCGCTTATAGACATTTCTACAACTTTGTCTTCTGGAAATTTTTTACTCATTCTTTTACAAAATAGACCACTAGGTGATAATAAGGGGCGTGCTGTATGGCTTGATGAACCTTGTGCACCATAATGCTGAAGTTGAACTACGACTAAAACATTTTTTTCATCTGCATATTCTAAAATAGGTTTCAGCGCTTGTGCATGCTTCAATTCATATAAAGCTAATCCTCTTTCATGTAAACGAGAGTATGGTGACACGGTTGAGTTGCCGATTTTAATCATACCGACACCCCCATCAATAATTTTTTTATAAAAATCAACTAATTCACTTGTGCATTCACCAGAAGATGTTGCCAAATCTAACCCTATTGATGATAAAAACAATCTATTTTTAATTGAAATTCCACTTTGAAACTGTAAAGGCGTTAGTAGATTGAAATTATTCATATTTATTTTCCCTAACTTATTAAATATTTAGCGCTTCAAACATCCTACGATGATAAAACGACGTATTGATTATATTATTTAATGTAAGTAATTGGGATTTAGATAAATTATCAAATAGCAAAGAAAGGCAATTATTGTCCTCTTCTTTTATTTCATGTTTTTTTATAGAAAACTCATGCTTATCCATCAAAACCACATTAGAAACGTTATGCATATTTGTTCCATCATTTTCAATGATGATTCCAGTTAAAGATAAACATATTATCTTTTTATGTAAAACCTCACTATTTTCATCACTCAATACTTGCAACTTCATATTTTCATCAAAAGGATAAAAATTTAATGCTTTGAGGTAATTTTCATTTCTTAAACGAGGGAAAATACTCATTGGGATAATCCCACCAATCAAACAGAAAGTTCCTGTAAGTTTACCTCTTTGATAGAACCACGCTTTCTTTTCAATAGTTTTAGGTTTAAATCTACGCACATAATCTTTGTGCGAAAATAATAACTCTACAGGATAAGATGAGACGGTATAACCTAAAAAATTGACTTCAAGATTTGTCATTGAAATGGAAACTTCTTTGAAAACATGTCCAGAGGTTGAGTAAACATAATCGTATACTGCTTGTCTTGCAGCTTCAATCAACATCATGCCAGGAACATGCTCATGACTTTTCTTATAAAAATATTGATTTTTTATATTATTAAATAGGAAATATGAATGGACGATGGCTGCACTTTGAATATTAGAAATAATTTTTTTATCATTGTTATCAATTGGAAGAACAGTTGGTAGTAATTTACTTCGAATGATTTCTTCCAAATGTAAAGGAACATAACCATGAATCAATTCTAAAGTTTCATCATCAATTGGTTTGTAAAACTCGGTCAAATGTATATCAGGAAATAATTCATAAACGATACTTTTAGGTATTTGCAGAGGCAATGTTCTAAGTACGTATATATTTTTTTCACCAGATCGACACAGTTTATAAACTGCTTTCAATAAACTTTCTTGTTCGGGATTGTTTGTAATTAAATCGTTGAAATCATTTTGTTCAATGATATTCGCTAATACAACATCAGCTTCATAAATAAGAACATCTTCAAGTTCTGTTTTATGAACTAGGTTAGGGGTAACTAGCTCCTTTTTCGTCATCATTCACTTTCTCCATTTAATTTATATTATTTATAACGGTACTCTATATTCTTGAAATTATGTTTTTTATTGATATTAATAAATACAGCTTTTTTTATAAACTAAGGAACTATCTAAATGCGAATTTTTGGCAATTAATATTAAAGTATCATCTCCTTTTTAAATAACTATAAAAATGAATTAACCTTTCTAAATCTGGTTAATTATGATCCAATTTATCAGATCGTTTAACGGGTTAAATTCCCATTATTTATCCTAAAAAATTTAAAATTCTAAATAGCCCCCTTCATCACAAAGATGATTAATAATTTGCATTTTATAATAACTTTACGCAAAAAATTTTAAGAAAAATTCAAACATTGATAACTGATAAAGTCTATACTTTGTTATCGATAAATTATCTTATTCAATAAGTTATCAAATATTTCAATAGTAACCTTTTGCTTGGTATTCATATGCTAATTTAATAAGTTTTTCATATTGTTTATCTTTAGGAACATATTCAGACAAAATATACTCTTGGTAATCTTTGAAAATAGTATCTATTTGATTCTGTTCTTTAATAAATGCAGAACCATGTATTATGAAAGGATAAGTATATACTCCACCAATATAACTAATTGTTGCTTGTAAATGCCTCAGTAATTCATTAACAGATACACCTACAATACCTCCAGGAGTATGCATTTTCTCTGTTCCACCTACAGAAACAATTGTACTGAATTGCTTTCCAATAAGTTTTGTTCCTAATTCGGTTCCTTTCCTACCATAAGCAAAACCAGGTGTAAAAATTTCATCAATCCATTTTTTTAAAATGGCAGGATAGGAATACCAATATAATGGAAATTGAAAAATAATACGTTCGGAATCTAATAAGCAAGATTGTTCATCTTCTACATTAAATCGATTATTTATACACGATTTGGAAATATCGCGAATCACCAGATTTTCCGGTTTGGACGAAATTAATTTTTCTATAAGATTTCTATTAACAAAAGAGCCATTTAAATCTGGATGAGCTAGTAAAAGCAAAGTCTTTTTCATTATTTAAATATCCTAAAATCAACTAATAATTTATCGCCTAAATTAAAAATAACAGATAATCGGTATGGTGTAAATGTATTTATTTGCATCATTTTTCGATCAATATTTATACGTTAATTTAATTGAGAAAGATCAAAATATGAACAACGAAAACACTCTTTGAAGCTCAAAAAATAGGCAGATGTCAACTGTATAATCTAGATGACAATGGCAGGAAAAAATATTAGTCAAAAATAGGAGAGCAATTTTAATTGCTATTTGATGACTTTACTTGAGCATCACATTATTTAATAAATAAAATTCCAATATCTAAATATCCATTAAAATGTCCGTTAACTTGTTATAAAAATGTAATAATATCAAAATATATCATTACATTTTGTATGAACTTTTATTTTTAAAAATAGTATCGAAATAATTATCAATAATATTAATTATGTTTTAAATATTTTTTCCTTAATTGATTAAGTTTGCGAGGTTTTAAACGTGATTGTGTTAAAAGATTTTCAATATTCTGGTTATAATCTCATTAATTTCTGACTTTTAGTTTTGTATTTATTCAATCCCTCTTGTCGTTAGCGTATAACCTTTCTGATAAGATAGTTAGTTTCAATTTCAATAACTATAATTCATCCATTGATTCAAATTATAAATAGTAATGCATTTTATGATATTGCAACTCATTTTAATTTTTTCATTACAATGCAAATAGGATAACTGAAGTTAAAACTAACCATTTTTTATCTAAAATTTTTAAGCTTAATTAAATAACTTTATCAACAATAATTTTTTTTGCTGTTAGATATTGTTCATCATTAAGATTAATCGATTGATCGGTGATCACTCGGTGGATTGATTCGATTGGCTTTAATTGATAGGGTTGTTTTTGACCAAATTTTGAGGAATCAGTAATAATGATGTTTTCACAAGGTTTGGTTAATATTGTATTGACTAATTCAGTACGCATTTGGTTTCGTCCTGAAAAACCTGTAGTTGGTAAAAAACCGTCAATACCAATAAACGCTTTGTCAAAATGTAAATGTTTTATCGCAAGGCAAGCTAATTCACCCACAACGCTTTCACTTTTCTTTTGATATTCTCCTCCAATTACAATCACGTTTAAATCGGTATTTTTCAGTAATTGAGCAATGTAATAACTGGAAGTAATTAAAGTGATTCGGCGAGTGTAGGCTAAATGCCTTGCTAATAAGGCGTTGGTACTCCCTCCTTCAATAAAGATATGTTCATCGTTATTGACTAGCGAAGCTGCGTATTCTGCAATCTTTTGTTTTAATGGAAATTTTATTTTCATACGAGCATCAAGATTGTCGCTATCGACCGCAACAGCATAACCATGCTCTCGTTTTAAATAACCGTTTTGCTCTAAAAAATTGAGATCATGACGAATGGTCACAACAGAAACATTAAATTGCTCAGCTAAATCATTGACACTAACTTGATTGAGTTCATTAACTTTATAAATAATCTCTTGTTGCCGTTCATTCATTAAATAAAGCATAGTCACCTGTTATAAAATTGCCATATCCATATATTAATATATGAGTTAACACATAAATAAAAAATAGTAATGAATTAAATCTTATTTGTCATTATAAAAGTGGCAAAACTCGATTTAGTTATAAATTTCTGTATTAATCTTTTAAAAACGCACACTTTGAATCAATAAAAAAAGAGCTACACCAGTAGGTCTTTGCTTTAATTTCTGAGGTTGATAATTATCATTAATTAGATAACATGCCCTGTTATTGGGATAATGTCATCTTGAGTATCGGGTGATAGTGCTATAAAGAATGCTGAATAACCAGGAATACGAACAACTAAGTCACGATATATCCATTTTATTATTGAATAAAAACTTGATTCTATTATTATGACAAATGTAACAAAGGTTAAATAACAAATATTTATTAATAATATCAAATCAAAAAGATATATTAGGAATGAGAATACATTAGGGAAGATTCTGTGAATAAAAAAATACTATTTTTAATCATGCTATTTATGAGTCGTTTTGCGCAAAGTCAAGAAGTAACTTGGGATCTAACTTTTGATAACGTCTATAATTTACCTACAGTAATAATGGAGTTTCAAGGTGAAAAAATTCCTTTGATATTGGACACGGGATCTAAAATAGATTTACACCTACCAATGGCTTTAATTAATAAAATTCCTAATAAAACTGAAAATTCAAAGAAAATAAAATATATTGATTTATCAGGTAATACTGAAGAAGCTAGATCGTTTATTGTCGACAAGTTAGCATTAGACTCTCTTATTTTTAACAATGTACAAGTCCTTGAATATAAAAGCTGGGGCTTATTTATGTTAAATGATCGTACTAAGACTGATCATGATAAAGAGGAAATTGATGCAGAAAAATCATTGATTGGACTTGGTCTGTTTAAAGATTATGTATTAACTATCAATTATCCTGAAAATAAAATAACAATATCAGATGTTATAAAGGTTTCTGATGATTTAAATAAAAATTGGTTTTCTGTTCCCTTTTATTTAAATAATTATGGTTTAGTTATAAATTTGTTTGATGGCTCAAAAAACTACGAAATGATATTAGACACAGGAGCTTCAGTGTCAATCATAAAAGAAGAATCACTTTCACCCTCTTCAAGTAAAATTAGCTTACCTAAATATAATGTTAGATATACACCACTTGAAATGACGGACGCAGCTAGTGTTAAAGTTGAAGCAATTATAATGGATTCACTTCCTGATAAATTTAAATCTGATGGGATAATAGGATCAAATTTTTTCCGTACAAATATCGTTAAGATCGATTTTAGAAATAAGCAAATGTGGGTTCAACCTGTTGTTACAGAATAATTTCAAATTAATAAATCTAATTGAATCATTAAAAAAGACCTACATCAGTAGGTCTTTGCTTTAATTGCTGTGGTTTATAATGATCACTAACTAGATAACATGCTCTGTTCTTGCGATAATGTCATCTTGAGTATCAGGTGATAGTGCTGTAAAGAATGCTGAATAACCAGCAACACGAACAACTAAGTCACGATATTGATCCGGATGTGCTTTAGCTGCAAGTAACGTATCACGTGAAACAACATTATATTGAACATGCCATCCTTTATGGACTTCAAAGAATGTTCTTAACATCATCATGAGTTTTAACTTATCACGCGGATTGTCTAAGGTTGATGGGTTGAGTTTTTGGTTTAAAAGCACGCCACCAAGAATTTTATCCGTTGGTAATTTACCTAATGAGTTAAATACTGCTGTTGGCCCTAAAGTATCAGTACCAGATGATGGGCTGGCACCTTCAGCTAATGGTGTCCATGCTTTACGTCCATCTGGTGTCGCCGCAGTTTGTGCGCCAAATGGCACATTGGCAGAGATAGATGAAGTACCTGCGTAATAAGTACCACCAATTGGACCACGACCATAGCGAGGGTTATGATAATTTTTTAACTCATCAATATAATAGTTATATAATTCAGCTAAAAGATAATCCACTTCATCGTTATCATTACCGTATTTCGGCGCATTATTGAGTAAGCGTTGACGTAATTGTTCGCCCGCAGAACCTTCAAAGTTTTCAGCCAATGCTTTAGCTAAATCGGATTGTTTGATGATGTGTTCATCGAAAATTAGTTTTTTAACTGCTTCAAAGCTGTTAGTAGTATTGGCAAGTCCGACTTGTAAGCCTGATACCCAATCATATTTCGCGCCACCTTGTTTAAGCGTTTTACCGCGTTCAATACAATCATCAACTAATACTGAGCAAATAATGTCATGAGCATTTTCTTCTAAGATAGTATCAATTACATACTCAATTTCGATTGATTTTCGAGTATAGTAGCGAATTTGTTTATCCCATTGGGCTTTAACTTCGTCAAAACTTTTGAAGTTATTTTTACTAAGTGCTTGTTCTTGCGGTAGGTAAACAACACCACTGGTTGCATCTTTACCGCCCTCTAAAGTTGCAAGTGCAACACGAGCAAAGTTAATAAAGCTCATCCCCGTACAGCGATATCCCCATTTACCCGGCACTGCAGTTTCAATACAGCCGATAGCAGAATATTGATAAGCGTCCTCACGTTCTACACCGAGTTTAATAAATTCAGGAATAACGATTTCGTCATTATTAAACGCTGGCATACCAAAACCACAACGAATAACTTGTACGCAAGCATCTAAAAAGTCATCACTCATTCCAGCATGATAGCGTACACTTAAATTAGGTTGAGTTGATTTTAATCGTCCGCAAGACTCTAAAATAGCATAAGATAATGAGTTAACTGCATCAACAGCGACATCATCTACCAGTTTTTGACCGCCAATTGTCACGTTTTGATACATCGGACTACCGGCTGAGCTTTTAGAGTGTGAGCCTGAACGGATTTTATTGACTTCTAATAGTTTTAACCAACAGCTGTGCAATAACTCAATTGCCGCTTCGCGAGATAAAGTTTTTTCTTGCTCAACATCTTTTTCATACCATGAAGAAAGATATTGATCCATGCGACCGAACGATACTGAGTGACCATTTGATTCAATTTGTAACAATAACATAACAAAATAACATAATTGTACAGCTTGCCAGAATGTTTCTGGTGGTCTATGAGCGATAACATCACAGTTCTTAGCAATCTGTAATAATTCATCTTTACGCCATGAACGTTCTTCTTTAGTTGCCATTTCACGGGCTAATTGAGCATAACGTTCAATGTATTCACTCATGGCCTGCATTGAAATTTCAGACGCTTTTAAGAAGTGATCTTTATGAAAATCATCAAAATCAGTGGTATTGATGCGACTACGACGTTCTTTAATTTTGTCAATAATACCATCAATGCCTTTTTCCAAAATAAATGGGAAGTTAACAGCAAGATGAGCATCACCAGAATTCATATTCCCTTCGGCTTTGATCATAACAGTATCAAGCAATGATTTGTGTTCATCACTGAATAGTGCATAACAGCGGTCAAGTACCGTTTGGCCGTGCCACCATGGACAAATGCGGTGTAAAACTTCTTTATCTTGTTCGGTAACTTCAAATCCTGCACCAGGGCGATCACCTAATACATCTATCTCTTTTTCAACCCAACCAACGGTATATTCTGGAAATATTGGTGCAGCTCTTGGTGAACTTGCTTGATTACCAACGATTAATTCATCGTGTTTTATCCAAATTGTTTTTTTACTTAAATGATTTGCTAATGCATAAGCGCGACGTAATACAACTGGTTTTGCCAAATGTTCTTGGTAAGATTCGGTATAATGTTCTGCACGTTCTACGCAAATCGGTGGTTTAATAATATGAATCAATGCATTTTTATGTGCTTTAATCCTTGGTGTGACAGTAGTAAGGTCTAGAGTAGACATAAGGTTCTCCTTAGTTATCCTCGTAAAACAGCGGTTAACTGTTTTTGTTTGGCATAGTTGGTTGCAAAATCAATGATATTTTCATCGTTTAGAGGTTCTTTCGGTGCGTGATAAGGCAGATCGAGCATTTTGTATTTGTTGATACCTAAAGTGTGATATGGTAAAAAATGGATCTCATCAGTCGGTATTTCGCTAGCGACAAAATCGACAATACTTTTTATCGATTTTTCATCAGCATTGAATCCTTGAATTAATGGCACTCGGACAATGATTTTTTTGTTAGCGTTAGCAAGATGTTGGAAGTTTTTTAAAATCCGTTTGGCTGAACCTTTGGTCCAAGCATAGAAAATAGACTCGTCAGTATGTTTTAAATCAGCTAAAAAAAGATCTAAATACGGTAATGAAGCTTCTATGTTCTTCCAAGGAACATGCAGACACGTCTCAACCGCGGTGTGATAGCTTTGTTGCTTGCAAGCAGCTAGAATTTCTTGACTTAATTTGGGTTGCATAAATGGCTCACCGCCAGATAATGTTACCCCTCCACCAGAACGTTGATAAAAAGGACTATCCTTGTTAATGGTTTGCATCACCTCTTGTACTGACAACGATTCACCACACACAGTTAATGCTAAACTTGGACAAATATTTTGCATTTTTTTATAATCGGCTTGTTCAAATTCTTTCCGATTAATCCGAATGTGTCCATTTGATTTATTAATTAAATTTGGGCAAGATGCAGAACAAAGATCACAATCATTCATGCAAAGCCTTTCATCGAACAGAATTTCTTGCTTAGCGGATTGACTTTCTGGGTTCTGACACCAAAAACACCCTAAAGAACACCCTTTTAAAAAAACTACTGTTCGAATCCCTGGTCCATCATGAGTGGAATATCGTTGTAAATTAAAAATCATACATTGCCTCAATATTTTTTCTACATAGTAATAACTTTCGAACGAAAGTGTCTGTGATCTAGATCACATTTTTAGGTATTAAAATCAAAAGTAAGATCTTGATCACGTTTTTAAATTGAATCATTTTTTTGTGAATTATTAATCTTTCGGTCCTAAATTTATTTAATCCTTAATCAAAAAAATATGAGGAAGAAAAAGAATATTTTTTAGGTATTAATGTTGGTGATGCTAAAACCGCATGCGGACTTTTTGATAGCAATAACAATTTAATTTTAAAAAATACCTGCTAATCCTAATTTAGAAGCACAAGCTTTTTTGATGAGAATACCGATAATGTCAATATAATTCTTAAGGATAATGATGTTCAGAATTCTAATTTTTGTGGTGTTGGCATAGGTATACCTTTTTATATTTTTATAAAGAAAGTTGTATTATGAAAACGGCAAACTTACCTAAGATAAAAGATTTTCTGCCAGCAGTTATTTTATATAAAAAGTTAGGCGGAAATATTAGAATCATGCTTGATAACGATGCACATACAGCAACATTAGCTGAACATCGTAATGGCGCTAGGCGTGGTTTTACACATATGCTTTATTACTAGATTTTTGAAAGATATTTTATTGATAATAAATTATTTTGTCGGCGTTATTATAAGGCAGGAAAAACTAAACATATGATTACAACTAATATTGAAAAGAAAATGCATCAAGTGGCAACTGAGTCTTGTTCAGAAAATGATACCATGAAAAATATGCTAGGTAATGTTCAACCTCAAGATGTTTATGCAGCTTTAATTGCCACTAACCAATATGGCGAAAATTATTTATCAAGAAAAAATAAGTAAAATTTGCCCTAACCCTAATTAATACTCGAAATCATAGAAAAATTATATAAATAGTTTCTCTATTAAAATAGAGATAACAATTTTCGAAAATCTTTTACTTAACAAGTTCACTCCTAAAAATGTTACTACATAGTTTTTATTTGAATTATAGTAATAAACTGTTTTTTATAAATATTTTGTAACTATCCCCTAAAATAATACAGCAAAAAATTAGATAATTCTCTATGATATTTTTAAGGCGAATTTCAAGATTAAAAAATTATCAAAGTATACAAATTGTATCCTTTTTATAAGAGGTTAAAGATTTTAATATTTACATCCAATTAATTATTATAAAGATTGATCAACTTGATGGTCATCAAAATGATATTAACCTTTGATCTTTTGAATACTAACCAAGGTAAAACTATGAAAAACAGTTATTATTTAAAGAAATCAATAAATAATTGTACGATTTAAATTTTAACTAATATTATAAAAAAATGTGGATAGAATTATTCTTTATGTAAGAGATGATTTATAAAAAATAAATTTAAATGGCAAAATGAATCACTTTTTAATTAATATTTATTATAGAGTTAAATTATAAAGAAATGAATTTATAGCAATAAAACTGTAGTTTGTTTATAAACAATATAATTATTTTTATAAAAACTAGAGTTCAGTATATTTGAAAGGAATTAAAATGAGGGAAGATGGGAGGATTTTAGATAGGTAAATCATTAAAAGAGAATTAAGTGATAAAAAAGCCCATATCAACTATGGACTTTCAATGTTGGAAGTTAATTTACTTTTTATAGTAAACGTTCATATTTTGTGAAAATATCATGAATCTTATTTACATCTGTAGTAGTTAAATCTTCACGACTGAATGTCGCATACAATTTCATTGTTCCTCTAGAATTATCTTGTATTGTTCTATAACCCATCAAACGAGGACAAAACTTAGCTGTGGATTGTTGTGAGAGTTTTTTAGTTATTGTGAGTGTTTTATGTTTATATACCAATAAATCTTTATTAATATGAATAACATAGACTCCATCATTTTTTTGATTATCTTGACCTTTACTGATAGTATTATCTTTCTTACCCCATCTAAATATAACTCCGTCATGCCAATCAGCATCTCCAGCAGAAGCGAATGAATGTACATAATCTGAAGTATCTTCTCCACCCCATTCAAGCCCTCTAGTTGAAGCTTGAGACATAAGGAAAACTAGACATAGATTCGAATCAACATTCTTCATATCATACTCATAATGATCGTATAAAGAAACGTTATTATTAGCTTTAATCCCATTAACTGATATCTCTGGATCATTGTAAGAATCTAAATTATTATTTCCTATCACACTATACTTGATATGATTAATGTTTGGATGTTTTGATGAAAGATAAAATAATCCTTTACACTTTTGATCTAATCCTTCCTTTACTAAATCATTAATGAGTAATAATAGACATTGACTGTCTTGTCTCTCTGATTTTGTGATATAATCCTTATAAATTGCATAGGCTTTTTCAGTTACAGTGCTAATTGTATTAATATTACCATTATTATCACTACCATAATTAACAGCACCTAAATTATTTTTACTCCAATCGACATTTGCAACTTTAATTGCTAAACCTGACATAAAAAATCTCCATAATTTTTTGTTTATTAAAAGACTTGTTTGACTTACCATTCTTAATTCTAGTAATAAGTCATAATGAATTAATTTAGCTATTAACCTAAATAATATTGAAAAATGACACACCAACTATATAAATAGTAATCTTTCCCATCTATACTATAAACGACGTTATTATTATCTCGTAACTCACCAGCATTTCTTCCGTCAATATTTGAAAAACCATAATTAATTAAAAGATTAGCTGGGCTTTCTTTGCAAGTGATTTTAAGCGTATTACAATTATTACTGTTGTTGAGTAGTTCAACATTTTGAATAATATCCTCACCTGATGAGTTTTTTATAGAAAACCCTCTGTTTTTTAAATATTTATTCCTTGATAAATTTTCAGGCCATGCAAAAGTCAACCCTGTTTTATTAAATTTCAGATTTAAAACATTGCCGCTTATGGTGTGGGAAATTGGATGTAATGGCCGCCAGTCTTCACCCGACATTATTTTATTTAGAACATACCCGTAATATGCGCCTAGTAATTTAGAACTAGGTCCATCTATGTGCCATATATCTTGATATTTTAACTGATATATTGGTGTTGCTAGATAAAATCCACTATCCTGTTCAAGAGCTAACTCTAATTGTGCTAAAGCAACATCAGGATAAGGTGCGGCACCACCATAGGCATTAAACGAAGATGAAATTTGATAGGTAATAAAAGGCAGATTAGAATAGTCATCGCCAGTAATATTTTCAATTTTTTCAATTAAATCTGCCCGTAATTTTCTAAGAGCAGCTTTATAGCTATTTACACCACATTTATAATCGGCTTCACCTTGAGTGTAGGTTATTGCAATTAATCTGTATGATTTACCTTGTTCATCTGCAATTCGTTTACCATTCTCGACATCATTGATAATATTATTATAATCATTTGAGCCTTTAGACAAATTAAATATTGACATACCACCATGAGCACAATTTGAAGAAAGAATCACTTTATTTTTAAAATTACCTAGTTTAATCTCACGAATAAACATATCTGCAGTACCAGCAGATGGTGACTCATAATTAACTTCATTTTGTGATTCAATATGATTTACTAATGATTGATATTTATTATAGACAGCATAACGAGTTCGAATGCCATGATTAAACATTTTGGCATATTCAGAAAATGAAGT
The DNA here is from genome assembly GCF_016101285.1 of Gilliamella sp. W8136. NCBI lineage: Bacteria > Pseudomonadati > Pseudomonadota > Gammaproteobacteria > Orbales > Orbaceae > Gilliamella > Gilliamella sp. W8136. The sequence continues at coordinate 199,779 of NZ_JACFQU010000002.1, read as the reverse complement.
TTTAGTAAGTAGTGGTACGGAGTTAGATCCTTCCGCTAATGATTGACCATAAGCTATAATATGATTAATATCAGCAAGCCCTGAATCAATTGGATAAATTAATGTTCTCAACTTAGCAGCAAACAATCGATCAATATTAAATTCCGTATTACCATCCTTATCAATTTTAAAAGAAACATTGCCTTGTTCATCAGCAATAGTGAAGCCATCATTTTGAATATTATTAAATGAAAAAGTTGTTTTATTAACAAATTGAGCATAGTTTTCTTTATCTATTTTCAACGCATAATTATTACTATCTTTAGAATTATAAAAATTTTCTGGAATTAACTTTTCAGGATTCAATAAGTCATCCAATGAATCGTTTAAATTTACCATAATTGCTATTTGTCCTTTGTTATATATAAAAAAGCAAAATATAGTTATCCAATTACACAAAATATGTTATAAAAAAAACAAGCAAATAAACCTGTTTTACTTTTATTGAAATTTCAGATTTGAGAAAACTAAAATGAATAGTAGACACAACTATATGATTTGCTTTTAAAGTTTTAAATTATTTTTATTAGAAATTAGTGTTGAAAGTGTATATTGTTATAATTGATTTAAAATTACTTTCAATCTAGCAGCAAATTGACGATTGATTTTAAATTCCGTAAATCCTTTTTCATCAATTCTAAAAACAACATTACCTAACCTATCAATAATTGAAAAACCACTATTTTGAGTATCAGTAAATAAAGAGGGTTCTTTATTGGTAAAATGAAAATTACCGTCTTTGTCAATTTTTAAAACATAATCACCGTTACCATAACAGATATAATAACCATCCTCTTTTACATCATAAAAATTTTGTGGATTACAGTTTGTTTGATTTGAAAAATCGTTTAATGTTTCATTTACATTTGTCATATTATTTTTACCTTTGTTTTCCCATAAAAAATACAGCTAAATAATTAAATCCGATTTGTTATTACTTTTTACAAAAAATGAAGACAACATTTACCTGTACTATATTCGTACTCTTTTATATTTTTAAAACTGTTAGGTTAACGGTGCTTTGATGTATATAAATTATTTTTCAAAAAATGTAGATACTTCTAATTTAAAAATGAAAACTCTTAGAGTTTTTGATTGGTCATGCTTGCTTTGAGAAAAAGGGGGAAAATTATTATAATCATCCATTTTTATTAAATATAACTAAATTATAAACTATACCTACTTAAAAATAAGTAACACTATAATTCACTCAATATTTAACTATTAAATATAGATATCAATATATTTTCTTAAAATTTGGCTCACTTAGTGATTAGAATTGCTCTTTTAAAGAATTCGTAATAATTGTCTAATATATCCAACAACAATCACTAATATTAGTTGGTTAAATGTGTGGTAGATAAGTTGATATAAACTATTGTGGATATCCTCAAGAGATTTTTATAAAACGTCATAAAAATAAATTTTTTGACTCTATTTTTTATATAGCCCAAATAATACATAAAAATTTATTTGCTATATTTTAATCAATTAAATAGGTTAAAATATTTTTAACTATTTGTCTGTAAGAAAAAAGCCCATAATAATTTTGGGCTTTTAAATTTAAAATGAATTAACTAATTATAGGAACGGTTCAAATTCGGTAAAAATTTGTTGAATCTTATTAATTTCAGTTGAAGTTAAAGCATCTTCCCCAATTTTACCATTACTAAATGTAGCATACATTTTCATTGTACCATTACCTGGATTCTTTATTGTTTTATAATTTAATAATGATGGACAGAATTTAGCATATGACTGCGCAACCTGCTTAGTTAAATTAACGGCACCATGACGGTATTGTAATGAAGTTCCATTAACATGAATAACATAAACTCCGATAGGAGCTTGTGTATCTTCAGATTTTGCTACAGCAGAATAACGAGAGCCACTATTCCATTTAAATATAGCATCTTCGAAGTAATCTGCATTACCCGCAGAAGAAAAAGCATGTATATGATTCACTTCATCTTCGCCCCCCCAGTCAAATCCACCTTTAGAAGGTTCTGACATCATAAACACCAAACATAAATCATTTTTTAAACCATCAATTTCTTGGTGATCATAAAGATCTGCACGACTTTCAATCTTCGTTCCGTTATATAGAACTGTTGGATAATCTGTATATCGATCTATAACATTTTCACCAATTATACTATACTTAATATGCTCAAAGTTATTTTCAGGTGATGCTAGATAAAACAAACCTGTACATTTTTTATGCAAACCTTCTGAGACTAACTTATCAATAAACGCTGCTAAAGCTATATTGTGTGGACGAGGGTTTGCTTGATTACTTGTATGACCTGTTTTGAGAATGTATTCCCTATAAATTTTATAAGCTTCTAAACTAACCATATTTTCAATATTAGCAAAGCAACTTGATGAATTTTTTTGAATTAAATCTTGTGAATTTGACATAAACTTTCTCCATTTTTAAAAAAATTTAAATTAAAAAGATATTTGCGTTTAACTTTGAACTAAAGTTTATTGCGCAATGTTTTACTACTGTTATTACTCAAGGTAATAATCGAAATTGCTGACTGATTGGTAAATTTCAGTCAGCTCTATCGATAGGGTAGATAACGAGATTGTTATTGCACAATTCGTTACTAGGCTCTCTTTTGTTGAGAAAAGAAGATTTAAATAGATTATTAGCCAAAATGAGATTATTCGGCTTCAATTACAGTTTCTATGGGATAAGAAATTGTACTGATTAATTAGATTAGATTAGATTAATTTACTTTGTGAAGAATGCTGAAATAAGTTTTAACATTTATTCATATTTGACATAGTGATATCATCACAGAAAAATATTAATTATTAAAAATGGTCAAGATAGTATAACTATTTTAATAAATAGACTTGTTTAAAGCTCTAATGGATTGTTTATCTTGATTGCATTTTTCAATAACATTTAATAAATGCTCGTTATATTTAATACTACCAGCAAATGTTAATGGTTTAGGCGGTAATAATGGTAGACAATCAGTTAACAGATTTTCGGATATCGGTTGATTGACGTATACCTTTCGCTCTTTCGTACAACCTGTTAGCAATATCATCAGGAACATACTCATTAGCGCAATTGTTATTTTTAAGTAAATCATCGAGTTTTTCCTGCATTTGTAATGATTGGTTTTCAAGATTTCTTTTTGTTAGTTCATTATTGGCAATAATTTGATTATCAATTATATTTTTTTGTTCAAGTTGAAAAAGCTTACTCGTTAACTCTTGTACTTGAGCATGTCTTTCTTTCGAGATACGAACCTCTTCGATATACTTATAAAATAACGCTAGCCAAAGAAAGATAAAAATGCCAATAAATTTATTCATTTTTTCTATCCTATTAATTATTATTTATTAAATAGGTTCTTTTCTGCTTTCCTGCGATTTGTTAAGCCCGTAGAAAATTGTTTGATGCCATCAACCGTAATTTTATTCCAACGTTCGAACTCATTTGAAGCGCCAATATAATTACCCATATTCAATTTTGCCAACAGTGTCGATTGATTAAATGCTAAAACACCTACATTAAAGACAAAAGAGCATAATGCATCATATTGATTTTGATTCAGTTCGACTTTAACCAATTGATTAATTGACTGCTCAATAAAATAGAGATCTTGTACTAAAAAACAATCAGCCTGAGAATTACTGATTATGTCTTTATCTTTAACATTTTTAGTATGACCATAACCAATAGTCCATATACCAGCTTGACATTTATATGCTTCTAATTTTAGACCTTCAAAGCTTTTTATCAGATCGATACCTTCTTGACTAATATTCATTTATTTTCCTTATGTTTGATAATTTTTGAGTGATTCGTTAAATAAGAAGTTTATTTTGATAATGAATGGAAACTAAAAAAGACTTAGATTGGTTCATATAAAGATAAGTAATGATTAAAATTGACTTTTTAAGTAATGTTAAAAAACACCATTTTTTAATAACTCTAAAGACAACTTTTATATAAATTTATTAGCGGATAAATTTGTATTAGTAAAACATTTTAATTAATAATTTATTGTTTATTATTAATTTGTTTTATTAATTTTTCTTCAAGAACTTTAATTAAATTAGCACCTGACCAACCAGCTAAACCAGCAATACCTCCCGCTACTTCAAATGCCCAATTAAAATAACTTGCAATAAAGATAACCAAAGCACCAGCAAAAATAGATATAAAAATTTGAGCGATAAGTGTCCATAGAAAGAATTTATTACCATTGAGTAAATGGTAACAATAACTGGCTAATGAGCCTAAAAAAGTGATAAAAAATAAATAGACAATGACTGTCCAATTTATGTTGTCTGGATCTTTTATTGGCATATTATTTGACCCTTTTACGTATTTAAATTTTAATAGTTAAAAAGAATATAAATTAAGATTCCACTAATATGAAAACTAAATTTCTATATTAATAGGCTATTAATTAAGGTTCATGATGTGATGAGTGAATGATTTTTTTGACTAGCAGTATTTAGAATTTATCCTTTATTGAACGTTTTATTTTTTATTAATATTCTAGATTTATCATGAACATTAATAAATTTATTAGTTATATTATTTGGAGATTCAGTTATGTTTTATTAGTAAATTATTTTAATATTAATTAGCCATGTTATTTTTCAAAAATAGAAAAGTTTATTAATAAACATAAATCTTGTATTACCATTCTTGGTTTTAATTTTTGCAACTTATAAGATTTAAAAGTTTATATTCGTCAATGAGTATCAATATTTATAAACGGTTGTTATGAAAAATCACAATAAAATTGAAATGGGTTAATTATAATAAAAGAATCGATAAATTTTGAGTATTGTTTTAGACATATTAATCAATACTAACTTTATGGTTTCTAGAACTAATTTTATAAAAATAATTTTTTTGGAAATAAAAAAGCCCAACTAGTTTTAGTTGGGCTTTGTTTGCATGCATATTAAATTGCATTATGGGGTAATTATATATGCTAATTTGCGCAATGTCAATAGGTTAATATGATTTATCTTTAGAAAGCCAAATATAATCGTCAATTAAACTAACAAGACTAATAAAAGACTCAAATGTTGTTATGAAAAAATTTGTTTATGGTTTTTATTTATTCATCAAATAAAATATTTTTCAAATAATAAATAATTAAAACACCCCACCATTCAAAGTTAATAAACTTTAGTTTAAAAATAATATTATTGATTATTTCATTCTTTTTTGTCAGATATTAGCGATAATTAAAATTTGTCTAGAAACAACAAAGCCTAGCGATTTTTAGCTAGGCTTTATTTAAATATAAATTACTAATTTGCGCGGTGCTCTGCATTTGATCTAACTTATTTGAAAAATGGGTAAATGTAACCACCAATAAAACTTTCTGCTTGATTGAGTATATTAATAATATCATGAGGACGTTTACCTATAACTTTAGCTTGTGCATTACATGAGACATTTTTTAAATAGTAAGTCATTAAAACAGTCCATTGAACAAGATTGTATTCTTTTAAATTTAAAATAGCTTTATCCACTATTTCTGCTTCTTCCTCTGTCAGGTATTGGCGATAATCAAAACTTCTAGCAGCACCAGTAACAACAGCTGATTGTGAAGGATACTCAGTTCCGATACGTTTAAGTACACGAGTATTTTTCCATGCTGTTAAAATCTCTTTAGTCTCTTTCATTGTTACCTCTTATAATTAATGCTTTTATTTTATTATCTATAGGTTTTATAGTTATTTTTCTTATAAGAATTTAATTTGCTTTATATCCCAAAAAACCATTTAGACATTCGTTTAAATTGCTCACTAAATTTCACGGCTATTTTTTGGTTATTGTTGAAAAAGAAATTATAAGTTATCTTCTAATCGGCGACTTATTTTTGATAACTTATGTTTTCAACATTATAACCAATATTATCGAACCAATCAATAACTATTGTTATTTGATGCGTGATAACTTAAATTATATACTTACAACATAAAAACCATGAGATAACGATATGAATACCTTTACTGATAGAATTAATTGGGCTTTAGAAGCATCAGGCATGTCTCAGCATCAACTTGCTGAAATGGTAAAAATTAGTCAACCAGCCATTCAAAAACTTATTTCTGGTAAATCCAGCACATCCCGTAAAATTATTGAGATTGCTTCTGCTTTGAACGTTGATCTCCTTTGGTTAACGAAAGGAATTGGCAAACCTGATATAGGTAAAAACTTGTCTAATGCAAAAATAGTGGGAACGATGGATGAATGGGATAGTAAAACACCACTTAATGATGACGAAATTGAAGTACCATTTTATAAAGATGTCAGATTATCTGCTGGAGATGGTTTTGCTGATGATATTGAAGATTACAATGGTTATCAATTACGCATGTCGCGTTCAACCATGCGTAGATATGGTATTGATAAAAACTGCACGGTCTGTTTAACTGTTTATGGAGATAGTATGGAGCCAGTTTTTCAAGATGGAGCAACGGTTGCTATTGACCAAGCTGATACCAATATTCGCGATGGTAAAATTTATGCTATTAATCACTCTGGTTTACTAAGAATTAAAATACTTGAAAGATTGCCCAATAACCTAATCAAAATCAGAAGTTACAATCCTGATTATGAAGATGAAGTTATCTCACAAGATGAAATTAATATCTTAGGACGTGTGTGGTGGCAATCATCAATACTCATTTAATTGGTCTATTCATCATACAGATCTATATGTTGATTTATATTCATTAAGCTTGTTATGGTGCTACCTCTAAAACGCATGGCATTAATGTCTGATGATGCTTATTAAGCCCTTAGATGGGCTTTTCTTATACTACATTTTCGCTTAACTCGGTTAAATACGATAACTTTTTCATAACTTAAATTCTCAATCGATAACTTATATTATTGACAATAATGATAACTTATATTATCATTATTGCATCAAAACCAATCGAGTTAACAGAGTCATTAAACAATACTACGAGTTATTTAGTGGGTTAATAAGATTCAAGTAGCTAGCAGGGGCTTATGAACATACTGCGGTTTTGATGAACGTCTTAGGCATGACGTTAAACGGTCTAATTGGCTGTTTTGATTCGATAACAATTAAAACAGCCAGTTTAACTTCCAATGAGCAAATAAAACGCAACTGTTTTAGGGATATGAGTTGTTACAAAGACAGGGAATGGTACATCATCTGCCCCGCTAGTCGGGGCTTTTTTGAAAAATGATGATTAAACAATTCATTATTATTTTAATTTTTTATCACTTTACTTGCATAAATCCCATTGAAAAATGCAAGTGCTATTGAACCAATGACAACAGGAAAATAACCAAAATTTTGTGCAAGATAATAACTTAATGATATTACCGCAAATCCACAAAAGTAACTTGGTGCCAATTGGGCATTCCAAGCAGTGGAACGAGCCTGTGAGCTATCCGAATTGTCCATGATAATGGCAGTAATCGCTATCGACATTAAAGGTAAACTAAAGAAATAAAGAAAACAGGCTAAATAGACACTAAATACATTCACATATCCTAACGAAATCGGTATAAATGATAGTAAACAAAAAGCATGACAAAGCAACGAATAGACTAGACTCTGTTTTCTTGTTAAACGTTTTAGGATTTTTGAAATTAACACAACTGCCACTAAGCTCACAATTGAGCCAAATACTTTTAATAAAATAGCAATATCTGGCAACGACCAACCATCATCAACAAGTATTGGCGATAATAGATTATAAGCGGGGAGGAAACTAAACGGCATAAGTATTAAGATAATTAACCAATTTATTTTACCTTTCCAAATGGTAATCAGATTTTTCCAATATTGAGGATCATTACTTTCGGCAATAGGCTGATTTTGGCTGTAACGGTACTCTTCAAAAAAGAAAAGTTGAATTAATGTAAAACCCACTAAAACAGTAATCAATAATAAGCACCACATCCAACCAATATAAGCATAAAGTAGCAATATCACACCGCCACCTAGAATATTACCGATCATTGAACCACTCGTCTTGATACTTGAAATAAGATAACGCTGCTCGGCTAAAAAAATATTACAGGCCAATCCGGATATGGCTAATTCTTGAGTAGCTGTCATTATCGAAAAAATAAAGACAATGGGTAGAATGATGTAAAATTGTTTAATAGGATCTAGGAAAGCGATATTCATCAGACAAATTAACATAAAGGTTAAAGAGATGATTAACCAATTACGATAATGAGATAATCGTCTTTTTAAATATTTATCAACAATAGGTGCCCATAAAATTTTCAACCCTATTGGTAACATCATTAAAGGAATCAGACTTAATTGGTTTAACTCCATGCCATCTTTCCTTAAGATTAATGCTAAGGCGATGGTCAAAAAACCAGTACCCACATATTCTGTAATATAAAGGCTTACAAATAATAACCAAACATTTTTGGGCAATTTAATAGTTGCTTTGTCATTCATTTATTCATTTTTCCTTTTGAAGTACTAACTTTGTGTTCCTAACATATTTATTAATATAATTATTTAATAGTAAAAAAATATTTTAATAACCCATTACCACCCATGATTTGGTAAATTTAAAACAATCTGTTTTGTGAAACTAAAACAAATTTAAATCTTTCATAAATGTAATATTTAACTAATTTATCAATAGTTTATTTGCGCAGAAATACCTACTTGTCGTGGTTGCTGATAAGTACTATAACGAGAAGATGAAGACATAAGGCTTATTTTGTCATGAGAATTGAAAACATTATCAGCATAAAGCATAATTCGACCTTGTTTGAAGTTATATGCTAAATAAGCATTTGCTTGATAATAACTATCAATTTTAGATGCCTTATTATTTGATGCATCAGTAAAGTAACTATCCACAAACGATGCATTTAATCCAGTTTCCAATCCATATGGTAGGTTATAATAACCGCCTAAATTAAAGGTATAATCAGGAGCTCGTGTTAACTTATTACCGTTATAACTTTTACTATCACTGTATTTTTTTATTTTGGTTTTAAGTAAGCCCAAACTGGTGGTTAAATTTAAATTTTGTGTTGCTTGCCACTCAATATTAAATTCTGCACCATAAGTTATAGCTTTATCGGCATTAGCAATAGTGATACCGAGTGGATGAGAATACTCAATTTGCATATCTTTATAGTCGTTATAGAAAATATTAGTATTAATTTTTAAACGTTTATCGTCTGAAAGCCAGCGGTGATAAAGTTCATAGTTCCAAAGATATTCAGTACCATAACTGTATGTGGAAAAAGGATATGTAAATGTAATTCCAGCCCCTCCTGGATTATAACCACGAGCAATTTTAGCGCCAATACGCTGGTCATCACTGATTAGATAAGCAATATCAAATTTCGGTAAGAAAACATTTGTTTTATTATCATAATTTAAAAGAAATAAGCTACCACCTTTGCGGGTATGTTTTTCTTGCTCATAACGAGCTGATAGATTAACTTCGATAACTTCAATTGGTTTAAAGGTAAACTCCCCTAAAACCGCTTTAGTTTTAGTAACATCATGATAACGGTTGCGGACTCCTAATAAAATACTGTCATCTTGTGGTGACTGAAAATAAAATAGACCCAATAAACCTTTATACGTACCATTGTTGTATCTTAAAATTGGTTGAACTTGCCATTTGTGCCCCTCAACTCTTGATGGTGCTCCAGAAGGCAGAGAAAAACGGTCATGAATATAATTTGAATAAACAACTTTATTTTCAAATTCCCATGTATCATTAAATTGATAACCTGCATCCCAAATTGTGCTTGAAGTCCGAATTTTGAATACAGAGCGATAGGTATCATAATTTGTTGTTGGTTTAAACTCACCCTGAGGATTTCGTGAATCTACATGTTTAAAGGTTAAACGGCTATAAAAATCTGGCACAGCTGAAGGTAACCAAAGTAATTTAGCCTTAGTTGTGGTGGCTTTAAATTTCCTTGAATCACCTGCTGGATGATAATTTGCTAAATGTTCATAAGATTTACGACGTTGATCATCAACCGTAAAACGAAAGAGTAATTGCTCATCAACTAATGGACCAGACAGCATGGCAGCAAATTGACGTTTATTTTGATTACCATAATCCGTTTTTGCTGCCGCTTCAAATTTATTGATGGGATCATTACTTTGCATAACAATAGCACCAGCTATAGAATTACGTCCTTGAGCATAACTTTGTGGTCCACGATAAACTTCGACTTGCTTGATATCCCATAGCGATTTAGTTGCGAACGCTAATTCATCATAATTAGAATTATCACTATCAACTTGTACATTAACTCTAGGGCGAGCACCCGCTAAAAAAGATATTGCACCATGAGCTGATGAGCCCTCAACACCTCGAATTGTGGGTAATTGATTGCCTAATCCGGTTTCTAATATATTGGAAGTTTGTTTAAGTACAGTTGTTAGAGAGTAAAGATCGGGACGTCTTTCGATATCCTTATTGGTTATAACACTTAAACTTGAACTCGTTTGTAATTCACTACGTTGCACCCCTTCACCAATAACAGTGATTGTGTCCAATTTATCTTTTTCACTATCTTCCTTGATATCTTTGATATTACTTTCAGCAAGAACAATAGAACTATAACAGCTCATAAGGCACAAACTAAATAGACTAAATTTTGCAGTTATTTTTTTCATCCGAACACGCTACAATTGATAATGATTTTCATTTACAATCTTATAGACTAAAAAATAAGCTGTCAAATAACTAATTAGAATTAAAAAACAATATTAAATTAATTTGTTTTTAGTCAATTTAAATAAATAAGATTTATACTAACTAATCAATTAGAATAAAAAAACCCTAGATAAACTAGGGTTTTATAAGTAATCAGATTAAATGATTAACTATTTTTTCTTTGCTTTACTTTTGTACTCATCATAATACTCTTGTGCAAGTTTACGCATTGACAAGCCAATCGCTGCATATTGATATTCATTTAAATTCGCTAAAGATGCACGAGCAGAAGGATGTTGCACAGCAAAACCTTTACCAGGTAATAAAACGACTCCAGCTTCATCAGCTATTCTAAATAACATTTCAGACGGATTTTTATTTTTTAAGATCCATTTAGCAAATTTATCGTCATATAATTCACGACAAATATGTTCAAGATCAATTAAAGTATAATAATCAACACTATTTTTATCCACAGTGTGTTTAAGGCCTAAATGTTGATAAAGAGACGCAGCACGACGACGGATCAATGATTTTAATGCAGCTTTGTAACTTTGATCGGTATCAATCATTTCGCATAATGCAAATAAAACCATCTGCACTTGTTGTGGTGTTGAAAGTCCAGCTGTGTGATTTAACGCAACAGCTCGGCTATCTGCAACTAAACGATCAATAAATTTAAGATTTTCGGGTTCAGTTACAATTGAGCTATAACGTTTATTTAAGACTTGCTTGGTTTTGCTAGGCAATGCTTTAATTTTTCTATCTAAAACATTATCTTTTGTTGTTGCAATAACACCCAAACGCCATCCTGTAGCCCCAAAATATTTAGAAAATGAATAGACTAAAATGGTATTTTTAGGACAAATCGCAAATAAAGATTGGAAATCATCAGCAAAGGTACCATAAACGTCATCGGTTAATATAATAAGATCTGGGCGTTTTTTAACAATATCAGCAATGATTTTTAATCCTTTATCATCTATTTTTACGGATGGTGGATTGGAAGGGTTGACCAAAAAGAATGCTTTTATAGAGGGATCTTCAAGTTTACGCAATTCTGACTCTGGATACTGCCAATTAGCATCAGGATCAGAGTTGATCAACACCTCAACCAATTGATAATCGTTTAGTTCTGGGATTTCAAGATAAGGTGTAAAGATCGGAGCACCAATGGCAATTTTATCCCCTTTTTGGATTAAATTATTTTCTTTCATAGAATTAAAGATATATGCCATAGCGGCGGTACCGCCCTCAACAGCAAACAAGTCAAGATCATCTCGATCAAGGTATTGGGCGCCCATCTGCTGTAGAACATAAGATTTTACCACTTCTTCGCTAAAACGGAGCATCCTATCAGGAACAGGATAGTTACAACCTAAAATGCCTTCAACCATCTCTTGTAAAAAAGCATTTTCATCAAGCCCAAGTTGATCACGAATATAAGAAAACGCTTTACCTAAAAACGAAACGCCTTCTTTATTATAATTTTGGCGAATAAAATGTTCAAAGCGCCCTGTTAATCCCGCTTTAATTGGAAATCCGCCAACCCCCTCATTTAGATAAGAATAAGACATTTCAGATTCTTGCGTTGCAAAGATCCCTAATTGGAAAAATGCTTGTCTTGGCCAAATGGCTAAAAAGTTAGGGTTACCTCGACCTGCATTTAACATGGCTCGATCAGCATGGCTTTGTGCCAGTTTAATTAAGTTATCTTTTAACTCAAAAGGACTTAAATTAGCGTACTTAGCATATTGTGTTTGGTTCTTCATATTCTGTATCCTTAAAGTAAGATTGTAATTAAACAAAGGCCACAACCAATGGTCCTAATAAAGTCAGGAAGACATTAGCCAAAGCATAAGTGATAGCAAAAGAGTTTGTTGGTGTAGAGTTACCCGCTTTGTTAAGAACTTCACCAAAAGCAGGATTAGCGCTACGAGCTCCAGCTAGAGCACCAGCAAATACAGCAGCATTTTTGTAACCAAGAATATATTTACCAAAGTAAATTGCGAGTAACATTGGTAACACTGTGACCACAACACCAATTAAGAATAATGACAATCCTTGTTCGCGAATAGTATTGATAGCTTGCAGGCCTGAACTTAACCCTACTACCGCAACAAAGCCAGCTAAACCAAAATCTTTTAACAATTGCACCGCACCGGTTGGAATATTACCAATAGTTTGATGAAGTGAACGGAACCAACCGAATAACAAACCTGAAAGCAACGCCCCACCACCAGCACCTAAGGTAATTGGAATATCACTAACACGGATAACAATTAAACCAATTATCAGACCAACTACTAAACCTAAACCATGGAATATCCAGTCTGTTTTTTCGCTTTTTGTGATTGGTGCACCGATTTTATCAATCACACGACGAAGATCACTATCGGTACCATAGATGGTGATTACATCACCTAATTTGAAATGAAAATCGTTATTAAGCGGCAGTGTTTGTCCATCACGATGGATAGCGACAAGATAGATGCCATGTTTTAATTGCATTACTTCATCAGATGATAACACTTGTGATAAACTTTGACCGACATAACGAGAGTTACGCATTTCAACATCTTGTGTATTCATCACAACATCCATACCTGAAGCAGAATCCACTTCCGAACCAAGAAGATCGTTGGCCTGTATCATGGCATCACGGTGACCGACCACCAAAATGATATCTTTAGCTTTTATTAAGGTATCAGGTGATGCTTCCAAAATTTTATTGCCACGTTTGATACGTTCAATACTAATACCATTAACTGTTTTTTCGATATCAGACACGCTTTGGTTAATCTTATTAGTGACACGATATAATCGACCACTAATATCGGATAAAGCAAAATTTTGGTTAGCACCTAATAATAGCGAACCATGAAGCTGTTCAGCTTGAGCTTTAATAGCATCATCGCCAATATCTCGCCCCATTATTTTTGGTAAAATATTAACACAGATGATGATCGCACCGAGTGAACCAAAAATATAAGTTACCGCATAACCAATGGTAACATTACCTTGTAATCGGCTAAGTTCTTCAGGACTAACACCTAATTGAGTTAATGCATCAGACGCTGTACCCATAATGGCCGATTGTGTTAAACCACCTGCCGCTAAACCTGCTGCAAGCCCTTTATCTAAATGAAATACTTTGGCAAGCACAACTACAGTAATTAGACCTGCAACCGCAATAAAAAGTGCTAAAAAAATTTCACGAAGTGTTTTAACACCTAATGAACGGAAAAATTGTGGACCACTTTCAAATCCAACCGCATAAATAAACAGAGCAAAAAGAACGGCTTTAACGCCAGCATCAACGGTAACGCCAAAAACACTTAAAGCAACAGCAACTAATAACGATCCTGCTACGCCACCTAGTTGAAATTTACCAATCCGAATACCACCGATTAAATACCCTAAACTTAATGATAAAAACAAAAGTATTTCTGGTGAGTGTTTGAGTCCATCTAAAATCCAGTTAAAAAGCCATTGAAACATAATAATTGTCCTCAAGCGCTATGATTAATGATTTATAGAAAAGATAAATAAAGGAATGGAACGATATTCATGGGAATGTATGAATATGAACATATATTAAACTTCAATGCAAAGAATAGAAAGTCAATTTTAACGATTAATATTATTGCTAGAAAATAACAAAATCCTTAGAAAAAATGAGATGAATAAATACGAAGAGATATTGAACTTAAAAATAGTCAATATTCATTGATATACATATTCGATTACCAAAATTTTAAAGAAAAGGATGACTAATTTATAGGGCGGTAAATAGAACAAAATATTTTATTTAATAATAAAGATTTTATTTGTTTAATAATTATTCAGGTTTGAATTTGAGCATTATAAACAATAAAAAACCCGCAGAAGCGGGTTATTTTTAAATGATTGAATAAACAATTATTGCATAAATGTTATTCTAGACCCGATTTAAAATACTTAGCTAATAGAGCATTTAATGTTGATAGTTTCTTGATTTTAGCAATAGTTTTTGAATCTATTTTCTTTTCCACATTTTTTCGTGAACCATAAAATCTTACTTTCACATCATTTTTATCATTAAGTGAATTGACATAAGATACAAATTGATTATTTAGAATAAATTTAGTCCACTCATATACAGTGGTTCCACTTTTACTTTTGAAAGTTAAGTCACTGGATGGTTCATATATATTATCGTTTTGTAATATTTTAAAATTATCAATGAATAATCGATCTTTGTTGCTCAATATGGCAGTAACGGTTGTAGTATATAATTTTTCTTTAAAAATAAAGGTTTCTATACTCAAAGGTTCGCTTTTTAACTCGATCTTAATAAGATTATTTTGAGAATTATAGGTAAAATTTATCTTATCAGTACTAATAATATCAAGGAATTGATATAAATCATTTGGATTAGTTATTTTTTCTGATAGGGATAAAAGCCCATTAAGGTTAGCATTGTTTAATCTTAGACCATTTGAAAATGTGATGATATAAATATCTTTCAATTTTGGATCTGTTTCTACCTTAGCCACGTATAAATCGTCTATATTAGGAAATTTAATTTCTTTTAACTTCTCAATCTCATCTAATCGTTTTTGATAATTTTTTACACTCACTATCTGATCATAAGAATTGAGGTCATTAAGATAAAGAACTTCTCCATTTTTCAAAACTATCTTAAAGTAAACTTTATTTCCAACTTTGACCTCTTTGTCCAAATAACCTTCCATTCCGTTATATTTTTTGTAAGAAGGATAAAATAGTGAACGTGAATTTGGTTCAGAATATAACCCACTGTATTTTTTTAGGTTAATAGCATCAGCGGAATATTGATCAAAAACAAAAATATCTTTATCTACTGGATTATATTTTTCTTTTTTGATTGCGGATGAAGAAAATGAAACAACACTTAATATAAGAAACAAACAACAAAAAACCTTTTTCATACCATTATTATCCTTAACCTTTTTATTTTTTGGTAATAGTATGTTATTTAAGCTTTTTTGGCAATAAAAAATCCCATTCCTATCCAGAATTTTGAATGAATAGATAAAAAAGATAATGGTCGGTAATATTTTTTATTAGTGAAGTTTAAGTAAGCCGTTATGAGAGCTGAAATATTTACTTATATTTAATGAATAAACCTCTTAATTTTACAGAATAAAGAAAAGGGCTATTAAAGCCCATTTCCTTGTCTAAACAATAATCTTTCAACATTTTTGACCACATTTTTAGAGATTCTTTCAGACAGCTTTTGTTTACGTTGAAAACTGACTGAGATAATTTTATGGGTATCAAGATGCGATAAAATAAAATCATCACTGGTGCTGATTTCGTCCACTAAGCCTTTATCTTTTGCTTGGGCTGCAAACCAGTGTTCGCCTGTTGCTACTTGCTCAATATCAACATTAGGACGATACTCTTTAACAAAATCTTTGAATAATAGATGAGTCTCTTCTAATTCTTGCTTAAATTTCTGACGTCCTTCATCAGTGTTTTCACCAAACATCGTCAATGTACGTTTGTATTCACCGGCTGTTTGTAGTTCGATATCGACATCATGTTTTTTAAGTAAGCGGTTAAAGTTTGGAATTTGAGCAACCACACCAATTGAGCCCACAATAGCAAACGGCGCAGCAACAATTTTATTGGCGGTACACGCCATCATATAACCGCCACTTGCTGCCACTTTATCAACAACAGCAGTAAAAGGAATATTACGCGTTCTAAAACGTAATAATTGTGAAGCAGCTAATCCATAACCGTGAACAACACCACCAGGACTTTCTAATTTAATGACGACTTGATCTTCTGGTTTGATAATAGCAAGAACAGCTGTGATCTCTTGACGTAACTCTTCAACCTCATGTGCATCCATACTACCGTTAAATGATAAAACAAACAGCTTAGGTTTAGCACCAGCAACTTGGTTACTACTTTTATCCTGTTTCTGTTTTTGTTTGACGGCTAATTTTGCCTGTTTTTTCTCAAGTTTTTTCTGTTTTTTAAGATCTTTCGTATATTGCTTAGCTTCAAGTTCATCCATACTCGACATCAATATATCATCTTTAATTTGCTCATATTCCTGACTAATGTCTTTAACAGATAAACGCCCCGCAACAATTGATAATTTGCGACGTTGACTTAATATAAAAATAAGAATGGACAAAATAGCAATTACTACTGTTGCTGTTTCTGCCAAGAAGAGAGCATACTGTGAAAACCAATTCATTTAACAATTTTCCTTTGATTGAATGTATTGCATTATTATAACAATATAATTAAGAATTGTGCCGAAAATCGACAAAGATAAAATTGTCGCTTTATTCGGCAATTTAAATTATTTATACTGATACTTCAAAATTATAATTAAATGAGAATAACTATGTCCTTACGTCCAATTACTGAAATCGCAGAGCAATATAATATTCCTGAACAATACGTTTTACCTTATGGTAAACATGTCGCAAAAATCGATTTATCTATTCTTAAATCAAATCAAAACAAACCAAAAGGTAAATTGATATTAGTTACCGCCATTACCCCAACCCCTCTTGGTGAAGGTAAAACCGTTAATACAATTGGACTGAGTGAAGGATTAAATTACATTGGTAAAACAGCCATCGCCTGTATTCGTCAACCAAGTTTAGGTCCAGTGTTTGGTGTAAAAGGTGGTGCTGCCGGGGGTGGTCAGGCCGAAGTTTTACCTATGGAAACGTTAAATTTACATTTAACAGGTGATATTCACGCTATCACAGCGGCTCATGATTTAGCATCAGCTGCATTAGATGCACGCCTTTATCATGAAGAACGTTTGGGTGATGAGTTTACGGCACAAACGGGTTTACAGCGTTTAAATATTGATGTCAATCGTATCGTTTGGAAACGTGTTATTGATCACAATGATCGTGCACTACGTCATATCAATGTTGGCGTTGGTGGTGGTGTAAATGGTATTGAACGCCGTGACGGTTTTGAAATCACTGCTGCATCAGAACTGATGGCAATTTTAGCATTAGCGTCTGATTTACATGACATGCGTGCGCGTATTGGTCGAATTATTTTAGCCTATAATACTCAAGGTGAACCCATTACCGCAGAACAACTTGAAGTTGCGGGTGCAATGACGGTACTATTAAAAAATGCCATCAATCCGAATTTAATGCAAACTGTCGAACATACCCCTGTATTAATTCATGCTGGACCTTTTGCTAATATTGCCCATGGTAACTCTTCTGTGATTGCTGATCGCATTGCTTTGCAACTTGCTGATTATGTGATTACTGAAGCTGGATTTGGATCGGATATGGGCATGGAAAAATTCTTCAATATCAAATATCGTCAAGCAGGTATCAAAGCATCTTGTGTGGTGTTAGTTGCAACCGTACGCAGCCTTAAATCAAACAGTGGTAAATATAACATTAAACCAGGACAAGCCATTCCAAAAGAGATATCAGAATCGAATGTTGAACTACTCGAAATTGGTGCCGCTAACTTAGCATGGCATATTAACAATGCGAAAAGTTATGGTTTACAGGTGATTGTTGCTATCAACCGTTTTCCTCATGATAGTGATGAAGAACTTGCTTTCTTACAAAAATATGCCATTGAACATGGTGCGTTTGCTTGTGAAGTTAGTGAAGTATTTACCCAAGGTGGTAAAGGTGCTGAAAAACTGGCACACCATGTTATTAAAGCGTGTGATATGCCAAGTGAAATTAAGCTACCTTATCCAGATAACATGCCTTTAATCGACAAAATTCAAACAATGGTAAAAAAATATGGTGCCATAAAAGCGAATCTTTCTGAAAAGGCGCTCGAAAATATCAAAGAGATTGAAGCATTAAAACTGGATCATCTACCTCTTTGTATTGCCAAAACACCTATGTCAATCAGTGCTGATGCGAATTTAAAAAATGTACCAACTGATTTTGATGTTGATATCAGTCATTTAGCGATTTCTGCTGGTGCTGGATTTATTCGCGTTTATGCTGGTAATGTTATGACGATGCCAGGACTTGGTACTAATCCAGCTTATCGACAAATAGATATTGACAAAGATGGTAATATTGTAGGTTTAAGTTAATGCAAGAAGTTATTATGCAAACCAAACAACAATATAAAGCTTTTATTGATGAAGAAAATTGTATTGGCTGTGGCAAATGTATTCGCGTTTGCCCGACCGATGCCATTGTCGGCAGTAAACAAGTATTACACACCATATTACCGCAGTTATGTACTTCGTGCAGTAATTGCATTAATACTTGTCCAACAGACTGTATTACATTAAGTACATTAGGTACAGCACTAAGTGAAAATGAAGAATTACAACTCACTGAGAAAAAACAGCAACGATTAAATTACAATCAACTTGTGCCGCCAACCATACTATTTCCGCGCACAATGGCTGTTAATCACAGTAACCAAACGAGTCAACAAGATCGTAAACAATCTATTGCTGATGCGATTGCCAGAGTTAAAGCCAAAAAAAACCTCGCTAAATAGCGAGGTCTTTTATTCAGTAGTTATAACCTGTAATTAATCTATTACAGATTATTCACCCAGGTTAGTCTTTATTATTATTTCTAAACGCACGTTTACGGTCATTCTCAGTTAAATGACGCTTACGTAAACGGATAGATAGTGGCGTTACTTCCACTAATTCATCATCATCAATAAATTCTAACGCTTGTTCCAATGACATTTTAACTGGTGGTGAAAGTGTCGTTGCTTCATCAGTACCTGATGCACGCATATTAGTTAATTTTTTACCAGTTAAACAGTTAACGGTTAAATCATTTGAACGTGTATGAATACCAATAATTTGACCTTCATAAACTTCAGCACCATGACCTAAGAATAATTTACCACGATCTTGCAAGCTATAAAGCGCATAAGCTAGTGCTTTACCAGTACCGTTTGAAATCATGACACCATTAATTCGTTGACCAATTTCGCCTGGACGTACATCGTCATAATGACTAAATGTAGAATAAAGCAAACCTGTACCGGATGTCATCGTCATAAATTCAGTTCTAAAACCGATAAGACCACGGCTTGGAATAACATAATCTAAACGCACACGACCTTTACCATCCGGTAACATATTAGTTAGATCACCTTTACGTAAACCAAGTGCTTCCATCACTGAACCTTGATGTTGCTCTTCAATATCAAGAGTTACTTGTTCAAATGGTTCTTGTCTTTTACCGTCGATCTCTTTGAAGATTACTTTAGGTCGAGAAACCCCAAGTTCATAACCTTCACGGCGCATATTTTCAATTAATACAGATAAGTGTAACTCACCACGACCAGACACTCTAAATGCGTCAGGATCTGGCGTTTCTTCAACTCGAAGTGCCACATTATGTACAAGCTCTTTCTTCAAGCGCTCAAGGATTTGGCGAGAAGTTACAAATTTACCTTCTTTACCCGCAAACGGTGAGCTATTAACATTAAAGAACATTGTAACAGTTGGTTCATCAACGGTTAATGGCGGTAGCGCTTCAACGCAACTGTTATCACAAATCGTGTCAGAAATACCTAACTCACCAAGACCAGTTAACGCAATAATATCGCCCGCTTCGGCAACTTCTGCTTCATAACGTTGTAAGCCTAAATGACCTAGTACTTGCCCAACTTTACCAGTACGTTTATTACCTTCACTATCAACAATAGTTACTTGTTGATTTGGTTTTACGCGACCACGTTTGATTCGACCAATACCAATTACCCCAACATAATTATTGTAATCAAGTTGAGAAATTTGCATTTGGAATGGTCCATCTAAATCAACTTTTGGTGGCTCAACATGTTTAACGATTGCTTCAAATAATGGCGTCATATCTTCAGCCATATCTTCATGATCTAAACCAGCGATCCCCATTAATGCAGAAGCATAAACAATAGGGAAATCAAGCTGTTCGTCCGTTGCACCTAAATTTACAAACAGATCGAATACTTGATCAACAACCCAATCAGGACGAGCACCCGGACGGTCAACTTTATTAATAACCACAATTGGTTTTAAACCATAAGCAAACGCTTTTTGCGTTACAAAACGGGTTTGAGGCATTGGTCCGTCCATCGCATCAACTAACAGTAATACTGAGTCGACCATTGACATAACACGTTCAACTTCACCACCAAAATCAGCATGGCCTGGGGTATCAACGATATTGATGCGATAATCATTCCAGTCAATCGCTGTATTTTTAGCTAAGATAGTAATACCACGCTCTTTTTCAAGCGCATTAGAATCCATTATACGTTCGTTATCGTCACCACGCAGATTATCTAGCGTACCTGACTGTTTTAATAATTTATCAACCAAAGTTGTTTTACCATGGTCAACGTGCGCAATAATGGCAATATTTCTTAAATTTTCAATCACAATTAAAATCCCAATTAGGAGATAGATTCTTTAGGCGCGATATTGTACACCTTTTTAGCCCAAATGTTGATCTATATCACAAAGTTTCTTTAAAAGAACATTATCATTTGATAAAGTCAGAAAAATACTAATCTATTTTGACAAGAAGTTTCAGGTTAACTACACGTTTGAGTATAAAATAGTGCTGCAAATTGATCGACTTTAGCCCAATCAGTATATTCAATGATAGGTTTAGTCACATCTGTATCGCCTTTACCCAACCACATTATGAAACGAACCATATTACGGTCAAACCAATTATATTTTGGATAATAAAGCGCACCAGCAAAAACGGCTTTAATGGTTGGTTGCCATGCAATTTTAGCTAAGAATTTTCTTGTATATGAATTCGTTTCAGGGGTATTTTTATGCGACTTTCTGGCTACAACATTCACACCAAAAAAGCCCGATCTCATTTTATTTAATTGCTGATAATTATCATCAATAAATTTTTTCATTACTTTACTATAAAATCCATAACGAATAGAACAACCCAACAAAACGGCTTGGTACTTGGTAAGATCGATATTAGTACTAGGTAAAAGCTCAATCACATCACAATCACATTTACTGGTTAGTTGATTTTCGATGCGCTGCATAATTTTAAATGTTTGCTTTTCGTGAGTAGTATAGAGTAATAAAACTTTCATTTTTTAAATTTCCTATTAAAGGGTTTATACCTGCATCTTTTTATTTCATTTGATAGTAGTTAACTGATTATAAGGATTGCAAGCGTAAACTATTATATATAAACATTGAAAATTAATCAGTATTTTATCTGTAGTTATATCATCACAACTCAGTAAGTACGACTACCTTAATTCTCTTTTTTGGGAATTTATTATCTTTTTTGTTTAAAAAGTAGAATATAGATCGGAACAATTTTCAATTGATACATGGATTGAGGTTATCGGCTGTTTGAGTGTTAACCAAGCATTTTAGATAAATCATAATAACTTTTTTATCGTGTTTATCGTTTTTTATATAACTTTGGATAGATCTTAATGGAAACAACCTCTATTGCTTTTTTACTAGTCATCTAAATATTGCTTCTATTTTTTATAGAAATTGAAATATCGACTTATTACTCTTGAATCTATATTGATAATATTTTTTTGAACCTAATTTCACAATTAAGAAAGATAATAAAACTACATCTAACTTTTTTTATGATAAAAATTAATAAAGTGTGGATGATTTAATAAAAAACTTTGATTATAGTATTATGCTAATTTAACCTGAGCGGAAATAAATATGGCAATTTCAACCCCAAAACTTAGTGTAATTATTTTGGCGGCAGGAAAAGGCACTCGGATGTATTCCAACCTTCCTAAAGTTTTACATAAAATCGGCGCTAAACCGATGCTTCAACATGTAATTGATACAGTTGAACAACTTAACACCAATCGTATCAATATTGTTTACGGTCATGGTAAACAACAGCTTGAAAATGCGCTTAAAGATCAGCCTGTACAGTTGGTCTATCAAGCTCAACAGCTTGGTACTGGGCATGCAGTACAACAAGCTATTCCCTATATTGAAGATGACGAAGATATCTTAATTTTATATGGTGATACTCCACTTATATCACTACCTACCCTACAAAATTTAATTTCGAGTAAACCCAAACAAGGTATTGCGTTACTGACCGTTATACTTGATGACCCTACTGGTTATGGGCGTATTGAGCGAAAAGATGGCAAGGTTGTTGCGATTGTTGAGCAAAAAGATGCTTCACCAGAGCAGCAAAAAATTAATGAAGTTAATACTGGCATTATGTTGGTGACGGGCAAACTGTTAAAAAACTGGCTAGCGCGCTTAACCAATGATAACGCACAAAAAGAGTATTATTTGACTGATGTTATTGCTTTTGCTTATCAGGACGGGTACGAGATATTGACCTCTCATCCAATAAAGCAATTTGAAGTTGAAGGTGTGAATAATCGATTACAGTTAGCCACATTAGAACGACACTATCAACATCAACAAATACAAAACTTATTACTTGCTGGCGTCACACTGCTTGATCCTAACCGTTTTGATTTACGTGGCACACTAACCCATGGCAAAGATGTGGTAATTGATTGTAACGTCATTATTGAAGGTGATGTAAAACTGGGCAATAACGTTATTATTGGCGCGGGCTGTATCTTAAAAGATTGTCGTATTGATGATGATTCAATTATCAGCCCATACAGCATAATTGAACATTCAACCATTGCACAGCAATGTACCATCGGACCTTTCGCACGATTAAGACCGGGTTCAGAGCTTGATGAACAAGTACACGTTGGCAATTTTGTTGAACTTAAAAAAGCGCACTTAGGTAAAGCAACCAAAGCAGGACACTTAAGTTATCTTGGCGATAGTGAAATCGGTAGCAATGTCAATATTGGGGCCGGCACTATTACCTGTAATTACGATGGTGCCAATAAATTTAAAACGATTATTGAAGATGATGTATTTGTGGGTTCAGATACCCAGCTCATTGCCCCTGTTAAAGTTGGTAAAGGTGCAACCATCGCAGCAGGCACCACTGTCACCAACAATGTTAATGATAACGAATTAGTCGTAAGCCGAGTTAGACAAAAGCAATTTAGTGGTTGGAAACGTCCAACCAAAATAAAAAACGAGGGATAAACTATGTGTGGTATTGTGGGCGCTATCGCCAAGCGTGATGTAGCAGAAATATTATTAGAAGGTTTAAAACGATTAGAGTATCGAGGTTATGATTCTGCGGGACTTGCTATTATTTCTCCAAAAGGTGAACTGCAACGCATTCGTCGTGTTGGCAAAGTTCAAGCTCTGAAAGATGCTGTTGAAGTGCACCCACTGAAAGGTTCAATCGGTATTGCTCACACCCGCTGGGCAACACATGGTGAACCAGCTGAACATAATGCCCATCCACATGTTTCTGGATTTATTACTGTTGTGCATAACGGTATTATTGAAAACTTCGAAACATTACGAGAACAACTTATTGCTAAAGGTTACCAGTTCCGTTCTGAAACCGATACTGAAGTTATTGCTCATCTAATTCATGACATCATTGCCACTGAAGATTGCTCATTATTCGAAGCTGTACAAAAAGCCATACCACAATTGCGTGGAGCTTATGGTACGGTGATAATGGACACTCGTAATCCTGATATATTAGTCGCTGCGCGTTCAGGCAGCCCATTAGTCATTGGTTGTGGTATAGGCGAAAATTTCATTGCCTCAGATCAACTTGCATTACTACCGGTTACACGTCAATTTATCTTTTTAGAAGAAGGTGATATTGCCCTCATTAGTCATAATACAATTACAATTTTAGATAAAAATTATCAGCAAGTCACCCGTCCTCGTATTGAATCCGATGCCAGATACGATGCGGGTAGCAAAGCTGGTTACAACCACTATATGCAAAAAGAGATCTACGAACAACCTAATGCCATAAAAAATACCCTTGAAGGTCGTATGGCACACGGTAAAGTGGATTTATCAGAACTCGGAGAACATGCCGAAAATATTTTAAAACAAGTTGAACATATACAAATTGTCGCATGTGGCACCGCCTATAATGCGGGTATGGTTGCTCGCTATTGGTTTGAGGCATTAGCAGGTATTCCTTGTGATGTTGAAATAGCTTCAGAATTCCGCTATCGCAACCCAGCACGGCGAAAAAATAGCTTATTTATCACGTTATCGCAATCAGGCGAAACTGCTGACACTTTAGCTGCGCTAAGGCTAGCAAAAGAAAACAACTACCTAAGTACACTCGCAGTTTGTAATGTGGCAGCCTCAACCCTTGTACGTGAAGCTGAATTGGTACTATTAACTAAAGCTGGGGTAGAAATAGGCGTTGCATCCACAAAAGCATTTACGACTCAATTAACGGTATTGCTATTATTAGTTGCTAAGTTAGGGCGCCTAAATGACATGGCAGAAAGCACCGAGCAAGCCATTATACATGCCTTACAGACCTTACCAAATCGTATTGAACAAGTATTAATGTGTGAACCGCAAATTAAAAAACTAGCAAGCCAATTTGTTAATAAGCATCACACCTTATTCTTAGGACGAGGCGATCAATACCCAATCGCCATGGAAGCATCACTAAAACTAAAAGAAATCTCATACATTCATGCCGAAGCCTATGCTGCTGGTGAACTCAAGCACGGCCCTTTAGCATTAATTGATGCAGATATGCCAGTAATCGTTATGGCACCCACTAATGAAATGTTAGAAAAACTAAAATCCAACATTGAAGAAGTTCGTGCCCGCGGCGGTCAACTTTATGTATTTGCTGAGCAAGATGCAGGCTTTGTCAGCGACGACACCATGCATATCATCAATTTACCTTATATTGAACAGATCACTGCGCCAATCTACTACACGGTGCCAACCCAATTACTGGCTTACCATGTTGCATTAATCAAAGGCACAGACGTCGACCAACCAAGAAATCTAGCAAAATCGGTAACGGTTGAGTAAAACCAAACCCATGATAGTTAAGCCCATAATGGCTTAATTATTATGGGTAATCATCCATTAAAATCAAACAAACATCTAAAATCATTAGTATAAAATTTATACCAAACTTCCCTAAAAGCATTTAACTGCTTTATAAGTGTGATCTAAATCACAAAATCAGAAAATACCCCACCTTTTGAAGTGTGATAAAGGTCACATTTACTAATTTTTTCAGATGAATCTGGTTAATAAATGCCTCTACAATAACAGCATCATGATTATATCAATCAACAAGGAAAGATTAATTTTATGACAACATCAAACATTAAATTAAAGGTCCAAAACTTTGGGCGATTCTTAAGTAATATGGTGATGCCTAATATCGGGGCTTTTATTGCTTGGGGATTTATTACCGCAATTTTTATTCCAACAGGTTGGTATCCTAATGAAAATGTTGCCAAACTTGTTGCCCCAATGATTACGTATTTATTACCATTATTAATTGGATACAGTGGGGGTAAATTAGTTCATGGCGAACGCGGGGGCGTTGTTGGTGCCATAACGACCATGGGGGTGGTTGTTGGTGCATCAATTCCAATGTTCTTAGGCGCAATGATTGTTGGTCCATTAGGTGGCTGGATGATTAAACAATTTGATAAAGCCGTAGACGGTAAAATCAAAAGTGGCTTTGAAATGTTAGTAAATAATTTTTCAGCAGGTATTATCGGTATGCTCCTTGCTTTACTATCATTCTTTGCCATTGGACC
Source organism: Gilliamella sp. W8136 (assembly GCF_016101285.1). Taxonomy (NCBI): domain Bacteria; kingdom Pseudomonadati; phylum Pseudomonadota; class Gammaproteobacteria; order Orbales; family Orbaceae; genus Gilliamella; species Gilliamella sp. W8136. The sequence continues at coordinate 173,376 of NZ_JACFQU010000002.1, read as the reverse complement.
TTCAGTAGTTGTTGCATCTAGTGTACTGGCGAGTGGCGTTGACTTTATGGTACAACATAATTTATTACCACTTACCTCTATTATTGTTGAACCAGCAAAAATCTTGTTTTTAAATAATGCCATTAACCATGGTATATTTTCACCACTTGGTATTCAACAAGCAGCCGAGCATGCACAATCCATTTTCTTTTTAATTGAAGCGAATCCTGGACCAGGCTTGGGATTATTACTTGCCTATATGTTTTTTGGTAAAGGTGCGGCAAAAGGTTCAGCAAGTGGCGCGGCAATCATTCACTTCTTTGGTGGTATTCACGAAATTTATTTCCCATATGTGTTAATGAATCCTCGTTTAATTATTGCCATGATTTTAGGTGGGATGACGGGAGTATTTACACTTACCCTTTTTGGTTCTGGCCTAAGTTCACCCGCTTCACCTGGTTCAATTATTGCCATATTAGCGGTGACTCCTAAAGCTTCAATGCTTGGTGTAAGTATCTCAGTTATTGCCGCAGCAACGGTATCATTCCTTGTCTCAGTAGTATTATTAAAAACAACTAAAAATGCAGATAAAAGTTTTGAAGATGCGCAATCAGATGTTATAGCAATGAAAGACGAATCCAAAGGATTAAAAACAGAAACGTTTAATCTTAGTAACGTAACAAAAATTGTTGTCGCGTGCGATGCAGGAATGGGATCAAGTGCAATGGGGGCGGGTGTATTGCGTAAAAAAGTACAAGATGCCAACCTAGATATTAATGTTATCAACCTTGCAATCAACAATCTAACTTCCGATGCCGATATTGTTATTACTCATAAAGATTTAACTCAACGAGCCAAACAATATGCACCAAATGCCCATCACATCTCATTAACTAATTTCTTAGATAGTGATTTATATAGCCAACTTGTGAACGAATTGGTTGCAGCACAAGACGTTAGCAATACGAATAATAGTAATATTGCAACATCAACAGATCGTAACCAGCCGTTATTTAAATTAACAGAAAAGGACATCTTTTTAGGATTAACGGCTCAAAACAAAGAAGAAGCAATCCGTTTTGCTGGACAAAAATTAGTGGATAACGGCTATGTTAAACCCGTGTATATTGAAGCAATGCTCGAACGTGAAAGGCTAACATCAACCTATCTTGGTGAATCCATTGCTGTACCTCATGGCACAATTGAAGCCAAAGACAGTGTAATCAATACGGGTATTGTTTTTTGCCAATATCCTGCTGGGGTAAAATTTGGTGAAGAAGCGGATGACAAAGCCAAAATCGTTATCGGAATTGCTGCTCGCAATAACGAACATTTAGATGTGATAGCCAAATTAACTAACGCGTTAGATGATCCAAACATTATTGCCAAACTATCAAGCACAACCCACTTTGATGAAGTGTTAGCAATATTAAGTTAAATATTACATCACAATGACTTCCCCGCTCTACTGCGGGAAAGTTGTTTAATTAATTACATTCAATAAAAATTAAAGGTAAAAAAATGCAAGCATTACATTTTGGCGCTGGCAACATTGGGCGCGGATTTATCGGTAAACTATTATCAGATGCAGGTGTTCATGTAACGTTTGCTGATGTTAACGAGCAAGTGATTAACGAAATCGCTAAACGTTACCAGTACCCGGTTAATGTAGTAGGCGAACAATCAACCACCGAAATAGTCCACAATGTTGACGCTATTAATAGCTCATCAAACGAAGTAAGTGACTATATTGCGAAAGTCGATTTAGTGACTACCGCAGTAGGTCCACAGATTTTAGCTCGCATTGCTGAAAATATGGCAAAGGGATTAATTGCAAGGCATCAGCAAGCCAACACTGCCCCTCTTAACATCATCGCTTGTGAAAACATGGTACGAGGAACCAGCCAATTTAAACAAGAAATATTTAAATATATACCTCATGAACTCCACCAATGGATGAACAATCATATAGGCTTTGTTGATTCAGCCGTTGACCGCATCGTACCACCGGCAACCTCTAAAACAGGGGATATATTAGAAGTCACAGTTGAAACATTTTCCGAATGGATTGTCGATAAAAATCAATTTATTGGTGATATTCCACAAATCAAAGGTATGGAGCCAGTTGATAACTTAATGGCATTTGTCGAACGTAAATTATTTACCTTAAACACAGGTCATGCCATTACCGCTTATTTAGGATTTTACAATAACATTGCGACCATCCGTGATGCTATTTTAGTTGATAGCATTCGCGCTGTTGTACAAGGAGCCATGCAGGAAAGCGGTCAAGTACTGATAAAACGTTACAATTTTGACCCAGCTAAACATCAAGCTTATATTGAGAAGATCCTCACACGCTTTGAAAATCCATATCTCCATGATGATACGGCTCGTGTGGGTCGTCAACCCATTCGCAAATTAGGATCTGGCGATCGATTAGTGAAACCGTTACTTGGCACATTTGAGTATGAACTAAAGAATAGTAATTTGCTTATCGGCATTGCTGCAGCCCTAAATTATCGCAATGATGACGACGATCAAGCCACCGACCTAACCCAACAAATTAGCAACAAAGGGGTAGTTCAAACATTTTGTGATATTTCTGGTATTGAAAGCAATAATCCTATTGTTAGTCAGATTGAACAACTTTATACTGCAATGCAAAATCATCAATATTAATTAGCCGATGCTAGAATCGATATTAGCAGAAGATACAATACTTGAAAAACTTAACCAGCAAGCTGATATACACAGCTTGTTGGCTGAAGCTATAAAAATGATTAATCACAGTGTTAATCAATTAATTATAAAAGTATTTCGTAAAGAACCACACGCTATAAAATTTGTCATACCATCACTAATTGGTAAAAATGGCCCACTCAATGATACATCTGTGTGCTTAAAATTACTTTATGCGCTAGGCATCATAACGCGCGAGGAGTATGAAGATATCGAGCTATTAATTGCCATATTAGATGAACTTGACCATGACGATAAAAAATACTCCTACCTCGACGATGAAATATTAGGTCCGATTAGTCTATTACATGATATGGTATTACCGTCTAATTGGGATTCACACCATCAAAAAGCCAAAGAGTCAGGTATTGTCGACACATTAAAATCATCAATGTATCAAAATCGTTATCAACAAATGATACGCTCTGCATTGATTATTGCCATTACGGATCTGACAGTCAGAATTATTAATAAACAGAATATTAACTATTTTCCTTAAGGGATTAATGCTAAAAAGATATTTATTTATGAAAAAAACAGATTAAAGGCTGATTGATTAACTGAGTGCTATTCTTAACAAAGAATGAAAAAGTAGCAGTATCGTGAATAATGTATTCTTACCAACCGTATTCACGTTAAAAAAATTTACCTACATCTTCAATTCACAATTTAATCATGACATGTTTATTTTGGATTAGATATCACTTAGACAACAATGCGATAATGTCTATCAAACTATTAACCCAAAATTAATTTTTTTAATTTCCAACATCTACCATGTTTACTTAAAGTTAAAAAAGTTAATTTAAATCTTAATTTACACACTATAGTGACAAATAAAACAGATAGTTATCGATAGAAAATTGTAATTTCTTGTAAAAAATATTCAGGAGTCTATACCGTTTCAAAATAATTTCACAATAAAATTAAACTACTACTGCTACATAAATCTATATTAAAAATCATCAAAAGTTAAAAGAAGTTTCCTTTATTTTCCATAATAAAATAACTCGCTATAACAAATATTGAATTTTTTTTATTTATTCATTACGACGGGCTCGAATTTATACTGCGTTTTTTCAGTTACCAATTCATCAAGTTTATCTAAAAATAGTTTAATTTCATTATCCTTATAATAGGGAGAATGGTCATTCCAGATAACGCAATCATTTAGTTTAAAACAGCTTTCTATTTTATATCCATCTTTGCCATTTTCTCTCGGATCTGAAAAATGGGAGCCTTTTAAAAACAAAGTTGGAAATAATTTGAAATAATCATGTTTACCTTTGTATTTGGTTTCGTTATTTTGTGTTAAACATTGAATTTCGCCATTAATTAGCTGGCATATTTCGTTTGCGTATTTAATTATTGCATTATTGGTAATTTTGTATAATAACGTTTCATTAAAAGGATAAGCGCTCAATTTATAGATATTAACTTCAGTTAAATCCTTTTTATCAAAAATCGCCTTAGTATATAGTTGACGAAATCGATGATAAGGTAAATAATCCTTATTCATTAAAATCACTTGCATGTCATCATATAAAGTATTAAATTCCTGTGGATAAGATTCACTATTCCATCTATTACAGCTTCCATCCGTAAAACAGATTTCCAATTCCGACTCATTATTATCAGCATTCTCGGGAGTGACATAATAAGATTTCGTTAAAAAAACATCTGGCACAAAATCATTAATATTATTATGCACTAAATATAAGCGTTCTTTAGGACAATAAAATGAATTACAATTTACCTTATCTTCTATTAATAAGAAGTTAACAGTGAATTTAACCCTTGGAAAAATTATGATTTCAGTCGACCAATATTCTCGTGGTTCAAAAATGAAATTATACATAGTGACGGATATAATATTTTTACGCTTATGCATATCTGCTTCAGCAATAAAGCTAATTAGAAAAAACATCAATAATATTTTATAAAAAAGGCTTGTTAACTTCATAAGGTATTCCTTATTTTTTTTCAATACTTCGATCTTCGCGCATCTGATCCCATTGCCATTTATAAAATGAATACATTTTACCTCTGTAACGATTATCTTTTTGGTGTATGAGTGTTTTACCATCACTATTAGTATAAATAAGTTTTTTATCGACTAAATTATTAAATGTATGATGGAAATGGTAATCCATATAATTTTCAGTGTAACCATAATAAAAGACATACTTATTTTCTTTAACAAGTGAGTATGTATGCTCTAAAGAAAACGTATGTGCAGCTTCGTGAACAAGCGTATGATCATTATTAAGACCTTGTGCAAATATAATTAAAATATTTCCATACTCAAATTTTGAACTAGATATTCCTTTTTTCGTATCACCTGTAGACATACCATAATAATCCCCAGGTGATAATGTAGTAAATAAGAGATAAGTATAAAAATGTCCATCCCCATCGACTAATCCTCCTTCTGGTCGATTTTTTCCATAATTGTCATATAAATCGCGTAAGCGTATAGTTACATCTACAGCAGAATCGCTATTTTCTATATAGGTTTTCTTTTTTATATCATCTAAAAAATTTCTAACATCATAATTACTCTCAACATTAGATAATTTAACCAGATCTAACTCTTCACCTAAAATAACTTCCGTTCTAATCATAGCTTGATTAAAAGATTGACAGTTATAAAGATCATCCAATGATTTATGCGCCTGAGGATATATTTTATTACCTTTTTTATCATATTCAGTTATCACATTTACCACTACAATTTTGGCTTTACCGATATTATCATTTTGATATACCATTAGCTTACCGACTTCAACTTTCGTTGGCCCTTGTTTTGCAAAAACTCTGATCTCTTCATGCTTCTTAAGAGTATCGCCAAAACATTTAATATTTACGGTGCTATCGAGTTGATAATAATTAATTGTTGGTGTACCAGTATTTTTATCAAGTGAGCGAGGTTTCTTTGGTGTTTGTAGAAAACGTGAAATAGAAATTTTATTAGGAGTAATTTTTAAACATGGTTTACTAGGTTCGAAAATAATCTCTGTACCATCATCAATAATCTCATCAATTTCATCAAGTTGCAGGGTTAGATTAATCCCATCTTGATGCATTGTCGATCCAGCATTCCCTGTAACGTTACAAGCAAAAATTGACAACCATGCTGGATAGTAATCTATTCCATAAGGTGTAAATGGATTTTTTTTATTTTTCTTATCGTTATAATACCTATATTCTTTTCGCAAATCGTCAGGATTTCTGCATAAGGGTACCGCTTTATTTAAGTAAACAAAATTCCTATTCGACTTAAAATCAACATCTACCTTTTCTATTGGATAAATATATTCATCACGTAACCAATCAAAACCATATTCACCTCGATAACTGTAATTACTTTTTTCTTTAAGTGTATCAGGTCGTCTAAAATGAATAGTAAATTTTCGCAAACAAGAAGTTGAAGTTTGACCTATTGGTGGACTAGTTTTAGGAAAATCACATACTGCCATATCTAAATTCCTTTTTTATTATTTTTAATCATTAATTTATCTTTTTTGTTTATCCCAAATAGCTGGCTTATTTTGTATAAATACTTAAATTTTTTATTCTCTATTATTTATCCATCATGATAGGCTCAAATTGATATTCACTTTTACCTGCTAAAAGTTGATCGATTTTATCCAAAAATCCTGCGACATCTTTATCTTTACGATCTGGCGTGTTAGAGCTAAATAAATTGTTTATTCTATAATTAGTAATATAAATCTTATAGCCAGGTCCATCATATTCTTGCATATTATAATCTTCATCACTTCTTAAATATCTTTCAGGGATTAATTGAAAAAAATCATGATGACCTGTGTATTTACTGTCAGGTTCATTAGCTGTGCAGCTGCTAACATTCTCGTTTTGAACACAAGTTAATGTTGCATATTTAACAATATAGTTTTCAGCGATTTCATAACGCATTCTTCCAACCGGTGCTTCTAGTGTTGAATCATAAATAATTATTTTTAAATTATAAGTATCAAATGTTGTTGCATTAACAACAGAACTTAAAATAAAGAATAACCACCCCAAAAATATCTTTTTTTTCATCATTATTCCTATTATTCTTTTGTTTTCTTACGATTAAATTTAAGATTACTTCTCACTGTATCGTAATAAAGTTGTGTTATTTTGCTTTGAAATTCTTTTGCTTCATCATCATTATAACGATTAGTAATATCATAATGATAGCGATTAAAAAAGTTATCAATCTCGCGATTCCCAATATACAAATCCCATATATTGCAATGACCATCAGTAAAACAACCTTCTATTTTGAATAATCGATGGTCATTAATATATCCTCCACCATATTTCCTGAGATCAATAAAATTAGAGCCTGATAAAAACAAAGTTGGAAAAGCCTTAAAAATATTATATTTATCTTGGTACTGAATACTTTTACTTAATACCTCACATTGAAGTTTACCAATGTTTAAATGGCATATTTTGGAAGGATATTCAGTTATTGAATCAGCAGTAATGGTATATAACAACACTTCATGAAAAGGGTAAGCAATTAATTGATATAGATTAATTGATTTCAGATTTTTTTTATCAAAAATAACCTTCGGCATTGGAGAAGTCATTTTCGGATGAAATTGATATTCACTTTTACCAAATAGTATTTCGTCCAATTTACTATCAAAAAGTTTCATCTCATCATCATCAAGATTTTCATAAGCCCCTGAATGACAACGACCATCTGTAATACAAATGTCTACCTTAATCGCACTCCTACCATCATATAACTCTGGATGAACAAAGTTTGATCCTGATAAATATATCTCAGGAACAAATTTAAAAATATCATGATGTCCTAGGTACTCTATTTCCGAACCATCTCTAGAACATTCTTTATCATTACAAAATCCATGAGGAATAATAATTGAATTAGTTGTAATTTTCATAAATACAAAATGTTCAAAACGACCAATATGCTCAATAGTCAATGTCGAAATATCCTGACGATTAAATTCGTCCGCTTTTACCGTAAAACTTAATAAAAATAATATAAAGATTGAGCAAAAAATATTTTTAACTTTCATTACCTATTCCTTTTAATATTTAATACTTTTTTTGTCTTTTCGCATCAAATCCCATTGCCATTTGAAGAAAGGTTTCTTTGGTCTCCTAAAATGGATGGTAAATCGTTGTAAGCAAGAGGTAGAGGACTGACCTATTGGCGGGGTAGTTTGGGGAAAATTACATACTGCCATATCTAAATTCCTTTTTAATTATTTTTAATCATTAATTTATTTTTTTTGTTTATCCCAAATAACTTGCTTATTTTGTATAGATACTTAAATTTTTTATTCTCTTTATTTATCCATCACGATAGGTTCAAATTGATATTCACTTTTACCTGCTAAAAGTTGATCGATTTTATCCAAAAATTCTGCGACATCTTTATCTTTACGATCTGGTGTGTTAGAGCTAAATAAACTACAACCGTAAAATGAATTAGCACAAATGGAAATCTTATAGCCAGAACCATCATACTCTTGCATATTATAATAACTATCTTCTGTTAAAAATCTTTCTGGGATTAATTGAAACAGATTATGATGGCCTGTATATTTACTATCAGGCTCATTAACTGTACAACTTCGAACATTCTCGTTTTGAACACAAGTTAATGTTGCGTATTTAAGAATATAGTCTTCTGTGATCTCAAGGCGCATTCTTCCTACTGGGGCTTCTGGCTTTGAATCATAGATAATAATTTCAACATCATCAATATCGACTATTTTTGCATTAGCAATAAAACTGAAAAAAACGAATAACCAACCCCAAAATATCTTTGTTTTCATCATTATTCCTTTTATGTATTTAATTTTTACTTTTAATTAATTTGTAGTATTGCTTTGCACTGTATCATAATAAAATTGCCTTATTTTATTTATAAATTCTTTTGCTTCATCATCGTGATAGCGATTAACAACATCAAAATCCCATATATTACAATGACCATCAGTAAAACAACCTTCAATTTTGAACAATTCAAAGTCATTACTTTCCCCTCCACCATATTCCCTAGGATCAATAAAATTAGAGCCAGATAAAAATAAAGATGGAAAAGCTTTAAAAATATTATTTTCATCTTGGTAGCGAATACTTTCTCTTTTTTCCTCACATTCAAGTTCCCCATAGATTAAATAACACTTTTTTGAGGGATATTGAGTTATTGAATCAGCAGTGATTGTAAATAATAATACTTCAGTAAAAGGGTAACCAATTAATTGATATAGATTAATCGATATTAGATTTTTTTTATCAAAAATCACTTTGGGCATTGGAGGGATTATCTTCGAATGGAATTGATATTTACTTTTACCAGATAGTATCTCGTTTAATTTATTATCAAAAAGTATTATCTCTTTATTATCAGACTTTTCATAATTCAACAAATGACAGCGACCATCTACAAAGCAAATTTCTAATTTAGTTGCAGCCCAACCATCATATGTGATTGGAGAAATATAATTTGATCCTGTTAAATATATCTCAGGAACAAATTTAAAAATATCATGATGTCCTAGATATTGTATTTCCTGACCGTCTGTAGGACATTTTTTATCATTACAAAACCCATGTGGAAGAATGATTGAATTAGTTGTAATTTTGATAACTAATGAGCTTTCAAAACCACGAATATTATCAATAGTAATGGTTGAAATATCCTGATGACTAGGTATGTTAGCTTTTGCTGATAAACTGAAAAATATTATAAAAAAGCTATAGAAAAAACACTTAAAGTTCATTTACTCATTCCTTTTGCAATATTTCAATACTTTGATCTTTACGCATTAGATCCCACTGCCATTTAAAAAAAGAATACATATTACCGTTATATTGATTATACTCAGTAGCAGGTTTATTGTTTGGATCTAAATATTGATGCTCAATATAATCCATATAATTTTCAGTATACCCATGATAAAAAACATGAGGAGATAATCCCCTTTCAAATGTGTGAGGTAATGAAAAACTATGTCCTGCTTCATGAACAATAGTATGATCATCCGTAAGAGCATTACCAAAAACAACAAACATATTCCCCCATTTAAAACTCCATTTCGGTATACCACTAGCATACGCCACTCCTAGGGTGTAACCACCTTTTCTCTCATTCATTTCTTTATTAGTAAAAAATAAATAAGTGTCATAATGACCTTTATCATTAATACCTATATTATTTTTAGGGTTATGTTTTCCATATTTCTTATATAAATCACAAAGGGTATTTCTTACAACGATTGGGTTCGTTAGTTTATTCTGATTCACATATATTGAATTATTAATATCATTTAAAAATTTATTGACATCTTTATTTCCTTTTAAAGCAACCAAATCAAAATCTTCAATTACTTTAATTTCGACCTTTATCATAGCTTGGTTAAAGGATTGATTGTTGTATAAATATTCCAATGAGGGATGTGATTGAGGAATAATTTTATTATTATTAGCATCATATTCTGTAATGACATTAATCACGAAAATATTGGCTTTGCCTATTATGTCATTTTGATATACCATCAGTTGGCCGACTTCATTTTCGATCGAACCAAGTTTGGCAAAGACTTTTATCTGCCCATGTTTCTTTAACGTGTCTCCTTGACATATAATTTTAACGGCATTCTTTAGCAGATAATAATCAATTACTGGTCCGCCAGTAACTTCATTAAGTTTTCGGTCTTGTATTGAAGTTTTTAGAAATTCTGAAATAGAAATTTTTTCGGGTGTGATTTTTAGACATGGATCACTTGATTTGAAGAAAATTTCTGTACCATCATCAATAATCTTATCTATCTCATCAAGTTGTAGATCTAAATAAATGCCATCTTTGTGCATTTCTGAACCTGCATCGGCATTATCGCCTTGCACATTACAAGCAAAAATAGATAACCAAGCTGGATAATAATCTTGTTCATATGGTTTAATGGGACTCTCTACATCTTTTTTATATTCTTCTTTTAGTTTCTTGGGTTTTAAACATAATGGTAATTTTTTATTTTTTATTTTTTTTAGAAAATTTGTTGGATGCTTATCATATTTAATCTCTTTAATCGGATAAATATACTCATCACGTAACCAATCAAAACCATACTCCCCTTTATAAGGAGCATTCTTATTTTGCTTAAGTATCTCTGGTCTCCTAAAATGAATGGTAAATTTTTGCAAGCAAGAGGTGGAGGCCTGACCTATTGGTTGACTAGCTTTAGGAAATATACATACATCTACACTTTCATTTACACCCATATCGGCATCCCTTTTTAACTAAATTTATAATTAATCATTAAGTTATTTTTATTATTGTTTTAAAAATAACTTGCTTATTTTGTATAGATACTTAAATTTTTTATTCTCTTTATTTATCCACCACGATAGGCTCAAATTGATATTCACTTTTACCTGCTAAAAGTTGATCGATTTTATCCAAAAATTCTGCGACATCTTTATCTTTACGATCTGGCGTGTTAGAACTAAATAAGTTGTTTATTCTATAATTAGTAATATAAATCTTATAGCCAGGCCCATCATATTCTTGCATATTATAATCTTCATCACTTCTTAAATATCTTTCAGGGATTAATTGAAAAAGATTATGATGACCTGTGTATTTACTGTCAGGTTCATTAGCTGTGCAGCTGCTAACATTCTCGTTTTGAACACAAGTTAATGTTGCGTATTTAACAATATAGTTTTCAGCGATTTCATAGCGCATTCTTCCAACCGGTGCTTCTGGTGTTGAATCATAAATAATTATTTTTAAATTATAAGTATCAAATGTTGTTGCATTAACAACAGAACTTAAAATAAAGAATAACCACCCCAAAAATATCTTTTTTTTCATCATTATTCCTATTATTCTTTTGTTTTCTTACTATTAAATTTAAGATTACTTCTCACTGTATCGTAATAAAGTTGTGTTATTTTGCTTTGAAATTCTTTTGTGTCATCATCATTATAACGATTAGTAATATCATCATGATAGCGATTAAAAAAGCTATCAATCTCGCGATCCCCAATATACAAATCCCATATATTGCAATGACCATCAGTAAAACAACCTTCTATTTTGAATAATCGATCGTCATTAATATATCCTCCACCATATTTCCTGAGATCAATAAAATTAGAACCTGATAAAAATAAATTTGGAAAAGACTTGAAAATATTATATTTATCTTGATACTGAATACTTTTACTTAATACCCGACATTGAAGTTTACCAATGTTTAAATGGCATATTTTGGAAGGATACTCAGTTATTGAATCAGCAGTAATGGTATATAACAACACTTCATGAAAAGGGTAAGCAATTAATTGATATAGATTAATTGATGTTAGATTTTTTTTATCAAAAATCACTTTTGGCATTGGAGGAATATTTTTCGGATGAAATTGATATTCACTTTTACCAGATATTATTTCGTTTAATTTATCATAAAAAAGTATCATTTCTTTATCATCAGACTCTCCATAATTCCATGAATGACAACGACCATCTAAAATACAAATTTCTAATTTAGTCGTACCCATACCATCATAGGTCATTGGATTAATATAGTGTGAACTTGTTAAATATTGTTTGGGAACAAATTTAAAAATATCATGATGTCCTAGGTACTCTATTTCCGAACCATCTCTAGAACATTCTTTATCATTACAAAATCCATGGGGAATAATAATTGAATCAGTAGTTATTTTAATAATTAAAGATTTTTCATAATTAAAACGATGAATTCTATTAATAGTAATCGTCGAAACATCTTGGCGATTGAATACGTCCGCTTTTACCGTAAAACTTAATAAAAGTAAGTTAAAAATAAAATAAAAAATATTTTTAATACTCATTACCTATTCCTCCTGTTTCTTCGGAAGTTTAATACTTTTTTCATCTTTTCGCATCAAATCCCATTGCCATTTAAAGAAAGAATACATATTACGATCATATTTATTTTGATCAGTTTGAAATGGAGAATCAGAAATTAGATGATCCTTATAATCCATGTAGTTTTCTGTATAACCGTAATAAAAAATATGCTTATTATTCAGTGTAGGATTCACTTCATAATCTGTGTTTTCGAATGTATGGGGTAATGTAAAGGTATGTGCTGCTTCGTGAACAATAGTATAATCATCTTTAAGACCTTCCTGATAAATAACAAAAATATTCCCCCATTCATACTTAGTATTATCTTTTCTTAAATCAGCACTTCCAAATGTTGACTCTCCGTTAAATGTTGGTTTTACATCTATAAATAACATATAAGTATTATAATGCCCCTCATCATGAATCTTTTTGTTGTCTTTAGGAGTGTTTTTTCCATATTTTTGATATAAATCAATAAGGCGTCTTTTTATATCATCACTAGCATATATCGTTTCTAGTGGATTGTTAGGATCAGGTTTTTGACTAGTTATATAATTAGTATCTAGAATATCATTTAAAAAATCAATAATATCCTTATCTTTAGTTTTATTATATAATGCAACTAAATCAAAATTTTCGGTTACTTTAATATTGACCTTTATCATAGCTTGATTAAATGATTGATTGTTATATAAGTCATTCAATGATGGGTGTGTTTGAGGAATAACTTTTTGGTTATTTGTATCTTTTGTAATGACATTCACCACGACTATATTAGCTTTACCTATTTTGTCATTTTCATACACCATCAGTTGACCAACTTCAGATTTACACTGTCCAAGCTTTGCAATTACATTTATTTTTCCAGGTTTTTTTAAAGTGTCTCCTTGACACATAATTCTAACAGCATTCTCTAGCAGATAATAATCAATTACTGGTCCGCCAAGATCTTCATTAAGTTTTCGGTCCTTTTTTAAAGTATTTAGAAATTCTGAAATAGAAATTTTTTCGGGTGTTATTTTTAGACATGGATCACTTGGTTCGAAAAAAATCTCTGTTTCATCATCAATAATCGTATCAATTTCATCTAGTTGCAGATCTAAATAAACGCCATCTTTGTGCATGTCTGAACCTGCGTCTGTATTATTACCTTCCACATCACAAGCAAAGATAGAGAGCCAAGCTGGATAATAATCTTGACCATGTGGCTTAATAGGATCGATTATATCTTTCAGATACTCCGTTTTTAGATTCTCAGGGTTTAAACTTAATTCTTTATATTTATTGATAGGTAGCGGATTATCAATGTCATGAACTTCGTCATAAAAAACCCATTCCATTGGATAAATATACTCATCACGTAACCAATCAAAACCATACTCCCCTTTATAAGGAGGAGCATCTTTTTTTTGCTTAAGGTTCTTTGGTCTTCTAAAATGAATGGTAAATTTTCGCATACAAGAGGTTGATGCTTGACCTATTAGTGAGCTAGCTCTAGGGGGATTAAATACTGGCATATCTAAATTCCTTTTTAATTTTTTTTAATCATTAATTTATCTTTTTTGTTTATCCCAAATAACTTGCTTATTTTGTATAGATACTTAAATTTTTTATTCTCTTTATTTATCCATCACGATAGGTTCAAATTGATATTCACTTTTACCAGCTAAAAGTTGATCGATTTTATCCAAAAATTCTGCTACATCTTTATCTTTACGATCTGGCGTGTTAGAACTAAATAAGTTGTTTATATTAATACTACTAGCATAAAAAGAAACTTTATAGCCTGGCCCGTCATACTCTTGCATATTATAGCGGTCACCTTCTGTTAAATATCTTTCAGGGATTAATTGAAAAAGATTATGATGACCTATGTATTTACTGTCAGGCTCATTAGCTGTACAACGACTAACATTATCTTTTCGGATACAAGTTAATGTTGCGTATTTAACAATATAGTCTTCAGCGATTTCAAAGCGCATTCTACCAACAGGTACTTCCGGTGTTGAATCATAGATAATAATTTTTGCATTATAAGTATCAAATATTTTTGCATTAACAATAAAACTTAAAAAAATCAATAACCAAATCCAAAATATCTTTGTTTTCATCATTGTTCCTTTTATCTATTTATTTTAATAATTTTAATTAACTTTTATATCTTTTTTCGGTGTAGGTGTATCATGATAAAGTTGTTTTATTTTATTTAGAAATTCCTTTGCTTCATTATCATGATATCGATTAGCAACATCAAAATGATAGCGATTAACGACATCAAAATCCCATATATTGCAATGACCATCAGTAAAACAACCTTCTATTTTGAACAATGCAAAGTAATTATTATTTCCTCCACCATATTCCCTGAGATCAATAAAATTAGAGCCTGATAAAAATAATGTTGGAAAAGCTTTAAAAATATTATATTTATCTTGGTACTGAATACTTTCACTTTTTTCCTCACATTCAAGTTCACCATTGATTAAATAACATCTTTTTGAAGGATATTGAGTTATTGAATCAGCAGTGATTGTATATAACAGTACTTCAGTAAAAGGGTAACCAATTAATTGATATAGATTAATTGATGTTAGATTTTTTTTATCAAAAATCACTTTCGGTATTCGAGGAATATTTTTCGGATGAAATTGATATTCACTTTTACCAGATATTATTTCGTTTAATTTATTATGAAAAAGTATCATTTCTTTATCATCAGAGCCTTCATAATTCCATGAATGACAACGACCATCTACAATGCAAATTTCTAATTTAGTGGTACTCAAATCATCATATGTAATAGGACTAATATAGTTTGATCCTGATAAATATTGCTCTGGAACGAATTTAAAAATATCATGATGCCCTAGGTACTCTATTTCCGGACCATCTCTAGAACATTCTTTATCGTTACAAAATCCTTGAGGAATAGTAATTGAATCAGCTGTTATTTTAATAACTAAAGAACTTTCAATATCATTCCCCCAAATATAATGAATAGTAATCGTCGAAACATCCTGACGCCTAAATACGTCTGCTTTTGCCGTAAAACTTAATAAAAATAAGGTAAAGATGAAACAAAAAATATTCTTAATATTCATTACATTTTCCTTTTATAATTCAATACTTTTTTTATCATCTCTCATCAACTTCCATTGCCATTTGAAGAAAGAATACATTTGACGATAATATTTATTTTTACCAACTTTATTATTTTGACTAAGGTCTACATGTTGAGCATAATCCATATAGTTTTCTGTATAACCACGATGAAAGCGATACTTATTATTCAGCGTTGGATTCTTTTTATAATCTAAAAAGCTTTCGAATGTGTGAGGTAATGTAAAGGTATGTGCAGCTTCGTGAACAATAGTATGCTCATCTGTAAGGCCTTTTTTATAAATAACAAAAATATTCCCCCATTCATACTTAGTATTATCTTTTCTTAAATCAGCACTTCCAAGTGTTGTTGACGCTCCTTTAGATGTTGGTTTTACATCTATAAATAACAGATAAGTATTATAATGCCCCTCATCATGAATCTTTTTGTTGTCTTTAGGAGTGTTTTTTCCATATTTTTCATATAAATCAATAAGGCGTCTTTTTATATCACCACTAGCATATATCGTTTCTAGTGGATTGTTAGGATCAGTTCTTTTACTATCTGTATAATTAGTATCTAGAATATCATTTAAAAAATCAATAATATCCTTATCTTTAGTTTTATTATATAATGCAACTAAATCAAAATTTTCGGTTACTTTAATATTGACCTTTATCATAGCTTGATTAAATGATTGATTGTTATATAAGTCATTCAATGATGGGTGTGTTTGAGGAATAACTTTTTGGTTATTTGTATCTTTTGTAATGACATTCACCACGACTATATTAGCTTTACCTATTTTGTCATTTTCATACACCATCAGTTGACCAACTTCAGATTTACACTGTCCAAGCTTTGCAATTACATTTATTTTTCCGGGTTTTTTTAACGTGCCCCCTTGACACATAATTTTAACAGCATTCTCTAGCAGATAATAACTAATTTCTTGTTTGTTATTAGTATCACTATTAATTGGTCGTTTCTTTATTGAGGTTTTTAGAAATTTTTTAATAGAAATCTTTTTGGGGGTAATTTTTAGACATGGATCACTTGGTTTAAAAATAATCTTTGTACCATCTGGAATGATGGTATCAATTTCATCAAGTTGCAAATCTAAATAAACACCATCTTTATGCATTTCTGAACCTGCGTCAGCATTTTCGCCTTTAACTTTAGAAGCAAAAATAGAGAGCCAGGCAGGATAATAATCTTGACAATGTGGTTTAATAGGATTGGTTATATCTTCATTCATATACTCTAGTTTAAGATCTTTATGATCTATGCATAATTCAACAAATTTATCTATAGTTTGTTTTAGTATAACTTCGTCATACGCTACCTTTTGAATTGGATAAATATACTCATCACGTAACCAATCAAAACCATACTCCCCTTTATAAGGAGCATTCTTATTTTGCTTAAGTTTCGCTGGTCTCCTAAAATGAATGGTAAAACGTTGCAAGCAAGAGGTGGAGGCCTGACCTATTGGTGAGCTAGTTTGGGGAAAATTACATACTGCCATATCTCAATTCCTTTTTAATTATTATAAAATCAAATATCATGTAAAAATGAGTTAAAATCCTTTTATACACTAAAATAGTAATATATTATTTCCTTTAAAATTATATTAATTCCTGTTTATTTATATTCATTTCAATCAAACTAGGTAACCAAGAGAACTGATGGCAAAAACGATGGTAAATTGAATTAAAGTTAATGCTTTCATCGTATATTGTTTTTGGTACTAATTGAGTATTGTCCATTAGTTCGCCTGATAAAAATGGATCTTGATCAAAATGACTTCCAAATATAAACATCAAGATGATTGCTGTTGCAATTTCTGTAGGATGATTCATAAGAAGATGATTTTGGGCTCGATCAAAACCAAATGAAAATAGATGATCAAAATCTTCAGATTCAGTAATCTGAAATTTTGACTGAACAATTTCATTCAAAGCAGTAATTACTTGTTGTTTTATGTCGGATTTATCTAATAAACTCTTCTCTTTTGAAAAGACATAATTTGTGGATTGTGATTTTAAATAATTGTCTAGTTTTTTAAATACTTCATTCTTTTTAGATAAGTCTTTACCATAAGCTCTTTCTAAAAAAGGTATAGCTTTAAAGTAAAGTTCTTCTGCTTGTGTAACTTCAGTAAAATCTTGATAATCATCTAAAATTTTTTTTGCCCAACGATATTGGGGATCATGGATAAACTCAATACCAAACAGTATGATCAAATCGATGTAAAATCGAGTGGTATCCTCTTGATTAAATCCGATCTCTTTTGTGATAGTTAAACATGAACTTAATATTTTTTTTAGTTGATGATAATCTATTTTTTCTTTTAAGTACGGATAATGACTATGGCAATGTTTAACTAATTTATCCAAATAGAGATCTATTGCTTGTTTTTTTAAAATATTGTCTATTTTATCGTCAATTTTCAAAACCATATCAACTATCCTTATTAATATAATAATATTGACCATCTAAATAATATGCCCAACACTCTATTTTTTTGAGATATCTGTCAATGTTATTATCAGCTTTGAATATTTCCAACATATCGATAAAACATCGTGGATCATAGAATCTTAAAAAATATTTTTTCCCATCTTGATTTTCAGCAAAGAGTAGTTCTTTCAAATATTTTTTCAAAAAGAAAAAAGGGATTTTACTCCAAAACCAAAGCACTGACGGTTTCTCTTCTTGAGCAAATAAAATCTCATTAATAATATCTTGATTCTCTTCTCTATCCGGTTCTATTTTTACTAATAGTGGTCCTGCCTCGGATGATTTAGAATAAGGTGTATCAGCAAGTAATGAATAACACGTTATATTAGGATTTTTAATAAACATTTTGTAAAAGCACGCATCAAAATGCGCGCAATCAACGATGGCATAGCAATAAACAGGTTCATCCTCATATTGATGTGAAAATTCTTCATTTATTGGTTCAAGTATATTTTCAGTTATTGAAAACTGTGGTAGTGATGTTTTAGGTGTTGTCATCAATTTATCTCCAACATGGTATTGGCATTACGAGCAGCACGTTTTAAACACTCTACGCACAAAGATATTGGAGGCATATCCATAAAATGAACTTCCTGAGTACTTACATTCATACTTGCTGGTCCCATTTTTTGTAACGCAGCAGATTTTATGACTACATTTCCTGGCGTACCGAGTTCTATTCCTTGGCCATTTATTTTAATATAAGAGCCACCACTGATTAACGTAATATCACGAGGAGCGGTCAAAGTTACTGAATTATCGATACTATTAATTTGTATTTCATCTTTAGCCATAAGCGAAAGTTCATCGTTTTGAGCTTGTATTTCAACTTTTCCTTTAGATGCAAAAAGTTTTATTCCCATCTTGTGAGCAAAAAAGCTTAATGTTTCACCAGCCGCCAATGTAATCTTTTTAATTACACTAATCTCTGTGTTATTCTCGGCAATGATTGAAATATTTTTGCCAGTCGATAATTGAATATTTTTCGGACTTGTTAAACCAATACCTTGTTGAGCATAACCCACTATTCCACTTTCGTTAAGTTCTGTAAGAGTATTTTTAAGTTCTGTTTGACTTTCGATATCGGCTGAATGACCATTTGAATTTTCTACAACTTTTTGCAATGATTGAACAATAGAAAGCGCATTACTAAGCTGGATCTTTGCGCCTTCCATATCCAGTTGTTTACCTTTTGCTTTTGATTCAGTTTCGGTGGTAATATAAATTCCTTTTTCTGCTGATATTGCGCCCCACTCATCGGTACGTAGTTCGAAACCTTCTCCTCGTTTCGTTTTTTCACTGTCCACCAAATGCCCCAAATTGAGTTGGGTTTTGCCATATTCTGTTGCCAGTTTTATATGCTCCTGACCACGTTTATCGTCCATTCGCAATTTATTATTCGCTGGCGTGCGTATCACATTACGGTGTTTATTGATTGTCGTAACATGGTCAGGATGACTGCTGTCGTGCATGGCATGAGCTATATACGGGCGGTCTGGATTACCATTGGTGAACGCAATTGCAACTTCTGTTGAATCTATCAAAGGGAAGTGAAAACCATACGTATCACCGGCATATGGTTTTGCCAGTCTGACCCATAAACTTTCCTCACCTTTTTGCCAATTTTTTAAATCAAAATTGAATTTAATTCGGTAACGACCCTGCGTATCAATATAACCGTACGTATCATCATCTTTACTGGTCACTCGGGCTGGTAAGGTACCACTCACTTGTGGCCAAGGTAAGGGTGCCGGTCGATACGGTTTAAGAGCATCATAAGGGATAGCAGTAAAGCGAGTTTGGTAAGATTCGGTTCGGTCACCATAACATTCGGTTGCAACAATCACCACACCGTCTTTAATCTCAGCTATCGGGCAACCCTCTATAATCACTAACTGTCCCGGTATAAGCTCATAAGCATTACATTGTCCCGTTAGAATAAATTGTTCGCTTACATAATGTTGATGCCGAATACGCGCATACCAATTGCCGCTTTCGACTGTCTGTATATCACCTTGGGTTTTGTGGTGCTCTTCATACCGATAGTCTTCGCCTCGCATTGTCATATCTTTGGGCTGACTGTTGTCACTGCTGTAAAGATTGCTGTCGGACATCCGATAGTTATAATCGTTAACACTGACCTGACTTGGTTTAGTTTTACTGCTGAATTGTAAATCCCAAACACTGTAGCGAAGACGGTCATTGAGACCACTCGGTTGCTTTATGGTCACTTTACCACCATCAGCATACCCTTTTTCATAATCACTTATCACTATCACATCACAATGGTGCTCCGGATGCGTTTCAAAGTAAAAGTAAAGACCCACATCTGCCAACAAACGCTGTATAAAATTTAAATCACTCTCTTGCCATTGCGTAATAAATTCTCGTACAGGATAGGTTTCTTTTAACTCAAAACGAAAATCAATACCGATAAAATTGTGATTTCGCAACACTTCATCGACCACATCGATGACACTCTTATTCTGAAAAATGGCACTTTGGTGGTGATTTGCAAGTAATGCCATTCTAGGTTCAAGTTTCACCCGATAACGTGCTTCATCTTCGCTGATTGAGACTAAACTAAATTCTGTGATTATCCCGTAAAGCTTTCTTGTTTTGGCTACATGATCAAATGAGCTGATTTGTGTCACTTGTAGCGGTGATTGGTTAGGATGAAAAGTCAAGGAGGCGGCTTGGCTGAGCATGGATGCAATTGAAATTTGCTTATCTTCGCTAGTGAAATCTATCTGATATTGCCAAGGTTCATTTAACCGCTCTTGACCTTTAATTGATACAACAGAAATGTTTGATAATGCGTCGGATCCATCAACTGACAACGAATAGTTATTGTGTGATAAGTGTCCAGAAAGCGAAGTTAAGCTATCGCCGAGCTGCTCCATTGTGCTCATACTTCAATCCTTAATTTGTAACAGCAAAATTGATCTTTTTCAAAAACACAGATATTTATTAACGATAATCTGAGTTATATAAATTAAGTATTTTTTTTAAACGAGTCAATTATTTTTTTATTAACTTTTATTAACTTTTATTAATTTTTATTTATTGTAGATAATGATTAAACTGAGTAATTAATTCGGCTTTTTATTTTTTAGATGGTCATATTAAAATATATTAATCAGTTAATTAGACTTGTACACTGATTTATAAATGCTCTGAAATTAATGTTGATAATAAATACAATTTATATAATAAATACAATTTAAAATAGATCGTATTGATATGGATTTGAGTTATTTACCAAGATCATCAAACTGTAAATTACTCATGAGGAGTGATTAGCGGTTAACAATAAGAATTAAAAATAAATTACAGCAAAACACAATCGGCAAACGGTATAGACTCCTGAATATTTTTTACAAAATTTATTGTTTTTATACTCAAAAATCCTTAAGACCTAAAAAGGATTATCCTTTATTTCCCACAATAAAAATAACTCGCTATAATGCATTCAATTTTATTGTTAAGTGGATTATGCATGAAAACACTATTTGCCAGCACGTCACGCGGGCTTGAAGAGTTATTGAAAAAAGAGTTAGAAGAGTTAGGTTCGGTCGATTGTAAAATTGCTCAAGGGGGCGTCTTTTTTGATGCGGATGAAAAGACATTATATCAATCATTATTATGGTCGCGTCTGGCATCACGTATATTGTTGCCAATTGCTGAGTTTGATATTTATAGTGATTTAGATCTCTATTCGTGCGTTTTTAATATTAAATGGCCAGATATTTTTGCAGTAGATAACTCCTTTGTGATTAATTTTGTTGGTGTAAACGATTTTATCCGTAATAGCCAATATGGCGCTCTCAAAATTAAAGATGCGATTGTTGATCACTTCTCTCGTCATACTAACGAGCGCCCTAATGTGGCTAAGCAAGATCCTGATGTTCGTATTCATGCTTATTTAAATAAGAACCGTGTAACACTTTCGTTAGATTTAAGTGGTAATAGTTTGCATCAACGTGGTTATCGTCAGCAAACTGGGCAAGCGCCATTGAAAGAAAACTTAGCTGCTGCAATTATTATGCGCTCAGGCTGGCAGATAGACACGCCATTAATCGATCCTATGTGTGGTTCGGGAACACTGCTAATCGAAGCAGCGATGATTGCCGCTAAAATTCCACCGGGTTTATTACGTAAACATTGGGGATTCTTTGCTTGGAAAGGTTTTAATCCAATACTTTGGAATGAACTATTATTTGCCGCTAAACACAATATTAGCAAACCGAATATACCATTTATCGGTTACGACAATAATACCGTGGTTTTAGAGCGAGCAAAACAAAATGCCATTCAGGCGGGTGTAGGCGATTTGATTACATTTGCATTACAGGATGTAACACAGTTAACCAATCCACTGCCTAATGATGTAACAGGTACAATAATTAGTAATCCACCTTATGGCGAAAGATTAGAAAGTGAGCCAGCTCTTGTTGCCTTGCACACAGCGCTTGGTCGTCAAATTAAGCAATATTTTGGTGGCTGGCGACTTTCGTTATTTAGTGGTGCACCTCAATTGTTAGACTGTTTACAAATGCGTGCAGAAAGACAATTTAAAGCGAAGAATGGTCCGTTAGATTGTGTACAAAAAAATTATACTATTGCGCAACGATCCAGCGAACAAGTCAGCACACCAATATTGCCAGCGGCTGATTTTGCTAATCGCTTACGAAAAAATAAGCAGAAACTTGAAAAGTGGGCTGCACAAGAACAGCTAGAGTGTTATCGCCTTTATGACGCCGATTTACCTGAATACAATGTTGCTATCGATCGTTATAAAGATAAAGTAGTCGTACAGGAATATGCGGCGCCTAAAAATATCGATCCACAAAAAACTCGTCAACGGCTATTTGATATTATTAACGCCACTATGTCAGTGCTAGAACTCACTGCCGATCAATTAGTTTTAAAAACGCGTGAAAAGCAGAAAGGCAAACAGCAATATCAAAAATTGAGCCAAAAACAGGATTATTTTTTGGTGCATGAGTATGCCATTAATAAACGCAAAACTCAGTTTTGGGTAAATGTGACCGATTATTTAGATACAGGGCTGTTTTTAGATCATCGTTTAGCGCGCAAGATGATTGGTGAAATGAGTGCAGGTAAGGATTTTCTAAATCTGTTTGCTTATACCGGTAGTGCAACGGTTTACGCGGGTCTAGGTGGTGCTAAGTCAACTACGACGGTTGATATGTCACGCACTTATTTACAATGGGCCGATCGTAATCTAAAACAAAATGGATTAACAGGTCGACAGCATCGCTTAATTCAAGCTGATTGTTTATTGTATTTAGAACATAGTGATGATCAGTTCGATCTAATCTTTATTGATCCACCTACATTTTCAAATTCTAAAAGAATGAGTGATACTTTTGATGTTCAACGTGATCATTTAAAAATAATGACAAATTTAAAACGGTTATTAAAACCAAATGGCATCATTGTGTTTTCGAATAATAAACGGGGTTTTAAAATGGATAACACGGGTATGCAAAACCTTGGATTGACTTATCAAGATATCACCAATAAAACGTTATCTTTGGACTTTAAACGTAATAAGCAAATTCACTGCTGTTTTATTGTCCAACACCAAAAATAAAATTTCACAACCAAAAGTAAAATTTTGACTGAATTCTCCTTAAAAAATATATATGAATTTTTAAGGAGAATTTTTTTAATTTAAAATATTTTCGGAAGATTAAAAAATTAATATTAATCGTAAAAATAAACGAACTAGTGCCAGTATATTTTACTTTGAGTAATAGATGCTGATAAATGATAAGTAATTTATTGAGCGACAACGGAAGCAATTTTTTATGTTTAGCCAATTATAATTTGGCAAAATAATTAAACTTTAACTAATTTATACTAACTCAGTTAGTACTTATTTTGCCGATCTTTATTTTTTAATTATTCCGATAATTGGCCAGCTCAACCAAATTTCCATCTGGGTCTCTAAGATATAAACTATTGATATCTCCCTGTGCGCCATGCCGTTTTACCACACCCTCTACAATAGGATAACCTTTTTTTTCGATTTCCTTTTTAATGGATTCAACATCTTCTTCAACAATTAAACAAAAATCTTGGCTACCATATTCTGGATGTAATGCTGCGGGTTGAAATTCGCCTTTTTTAGCGTGAATATTAATTTTTTGATGACCAAAAATAAAAGCATGTCGTCCATCTTTCTCGACATGCTTCATACCAAGGAGATCTTGATAGAATGCAATACTTTTATCAATATTTTGAGTAGTGATAACAAAATGGTCTATACTTTTGACTTTCATTTTTTCTCCTCACCGTTTTATATGAATACGAATATTGAATATGAAAAAAATAAACACGAATATTTAGTTTATCAATTGTTCTCACTGACATTTAGTTAAGTTTATACATAATTTTATGGAATTATTATTGATTTATTACTTGCATGAAAAACAAAATGAACGTTTAAAATAACACAGGAGTTATCATTAAAATAATCTTCAATTTTAGAATCACTTCTTTGTCATACTCTTTCAAATCAATAAAATAAGCATGGGAATAATTATTAAAATCACTCTTTTTTTAATTAATACTCAAACCGAGTAATTAATGCCACTTTGCATTTTATCGTTACAAATATTAATAGTCATAAATCAATGAATTATAATTTTAATGACATATAAAAAACCTAGAACGAAGTTTAATAATAAAATTGATATTAATAACCTATACAACTCATAATAGGTGTTATTGATGTGAATTTTTGGGTTATTTACTAAGAGCATCAGATTATAAATTACTTACGAGGAGTTATTCGCTCCTCGTTATAGTTTAAAGAATAAATTTCGCAACTATCGAACCACTAGAACTGACGTTTGCGCGCTACGGACTACACCTGCCGCATTCGATCCCAGTAAGTGAGTAGTAATATTAGGGCGACGTGATCCTAATATAATTAAGTCGGGTTTTAATTCTTCCGCAATATGAAGAATTTCATCTCTTGGATTACCAAACGCAATAGAAAACGACAATTTTTCTTGAGGTAAATTAATAGAAGCCATTAATTTATGTAACCACTGTTCAGTTTGTACAGTTGCTTTATCTTTAAATTCATCAAAACCAAATGAGTAAGCATTCACAATTGCTGACGCTACTGGCAAGGTATGGAAGAAGATCACCTCGGCATTTGATAATTTTGCCAAACATTCGACATGTGGGATGACTTTTTGGGTTAACTCATCTTCAAGCACATCAATCGGTACTAAAATTTTGTTGTACATAAAACTACCCCCTCGCTAAATAAAACCTGATAAATGATCTTTGACAATACGGTGTAACAGTCATATGGTTTAAGAATCATGACATTTGATTATTATGATACTCATTTTGGATTTATTTTTTTATTTTTAATAGTTAAGTTAGTTGATGCTTACTATAATATCCTAAAACCAATTTAGAAAAATGAAACCTTTTTTTACTCATTTCATGACGGAGATCACCATGAGTAGTATTATTTACCGTTCTGATATCAAACCAGAACTTGAACAAGCTATTGCACTTTATCGTCACTGTTCACTAGGTGAACGCCGACCCCTTACCGATTCAACACGATTTAAAGCTATGTTAGATAATGCTAACTTAGTTATAACCGCTTGGCATAATGATAAATTAATTGGTATAGCGCGTTGTTTAACGGATTTTGTATATATAACTTATTTGGCCGATCTCGCTGTAGATGAGGATTATCAAAAACAAGGTATTGGTAAACAATTAATTAAAGAAGTAAAAAAGAATACTCATGAAAATTGCTCGATAACCTTACTGGCTGCACCAAGTGCGGTTGATTATTATGGACATATCGGATTTAATGCTCATCCTTCCGCTTGGATTTTAAGAGATAAATCAATATGAGAATCATTTTAGCGTCAACATCGCTATCACGTAAAAAAGTACTTGAAAAATTCGCTATCCCTTTTGAATGTGTTCCGCCTATTTGTGACGAAACACCGCTTGCGGGTGAGTCTGCTGAGCAGTTAGTGGTACGTTTAGCGAATCTGAAAGCGCAATCATTAGTCGATAAATACCCAGACAGTTTAATTATTGGCTCAGATCAGGTAGGGGTTCTAGAGGGAAAAATCGTTTGCAAACCGCATACTGTTGAAAATGCTCGCAAACAACTTGCCAATAGTAGTGGCAAAACATTCTATTTTTACACAGGGATGACGGTTATTAATACCCGTTCCGGTCAATCCACTACTCTTTGTGAGCCGTTCAAAGTCACCTTTCGGCAACTCAGTAGTTTTGAAATCGATGCCTATATTGCTAAAGAGATGCCGCTACAATGTGCTGGCAGTTTTAAATGTGATGAACTCGGCATAACGTTGTTTGATAAGTTAGAGGGAGATGATATTAATTCATTAGTCGGATTACCTCTGTTAAAGCTTAATAAAATAATGATTGAAATGGGCTGTAATCCCTTATTGCTTTAACCAGTGAAGCAAAATGGATAAGTCAGTATTCACTTAATATTATGTAAGTGAGCATTGACTTATTTAATCAATAAACCGCCCTGCCGACATTTTCATGATATTTTGGCTATAACTTGCTACATCATTATCATGGGTGACAATCAATAACGCAGTACCTTGTTGGTTAATTTCTTTTAGCAGTTGCATAATATCAGTAGAACTTTCCTCATCGAGATCACTGGTGGGTTCATCTGCAATGATGATTTGTGGCTGGCAAATTAATGCACGTAATATGGCAATACGACGCATTTCACCGCCTGACATATTGGCTGGATAAACATCTTGCAAATAACTGACTTTAGCCTTTTCCAACAAACTCTTCGCATAACCCAAGCTACTTTTATTTGGGCGCTTAGTTAAGTAATAAGGTAAGCGAATATTATCAATCGCGGTAAGATTAGGGAGTAAACTGCTGCCTTGAGGAATATAACCAATATGCTGATTACGAAAAGCCGATACTTGCTGATCATCTAATTCAAATAGATTGACATCATTAAAGGTTACTTTCCCCTGTGTTGGTGTTAATAAACCCGCAATCATATTCAAAAGCGTCGTTTTACCACTACCTGATTTACCCATAATGCAGTTAAAATCACCTGATTGCATACTGAAACTGACATTATTTACTGCTGCAAAAGTTTGTTGACCACGTTGATAATCTTTACGCAAATTTCGAACATTCAGTAACATTATTCACCCTCTCTGAGCGTGCTGTAAGTATCAAACTTATTCATAGATAAAGCTGAATAGATACTTGATAATGGTCCAATAATTATGGTTAATGCCAATACCACTACTGCATAGCATAACGCATCAATCACTGAAAGATTAATGCATGGCAAACCAATGGTTTGGCAGATTAATAAGCTAAACGCATAGAGCAATACACCTGCTAATACAATGCCCATTAAGCCACCTAATGCACTAATAATTAAAGATTCACGCAGCAGCATTTTTACTAAATCTCGACGTGAAGCCCCTAAGATACGCAATAAACTGATTTCGCGCTTACGCTCATTTAAATTTGACGAGAAGATGACAAAAATAATCACTATTGCTAATACCCAAAAAATTGCCGATAAACTATATACAATGGTCGAAAAGCCATTTAACCATTTGGAAATATTACTTAACATACCTTTAGTCATAACAAAATCCAGTTTATAGTCGATAGCGTATTTGGGCATGATTTGATTAACAATATCTTTAGGCTGATAATCAGGATCGACTTTGATAAAAATGGAAGAGGCATAATCCGCAAAATGATCGACATCGCCTTGCACTAATTCAGCTTCTTTCATTAAAGTGTGTGCTGCTTGCATAGTCATAAATACCGAAGTGTCAAAACCCATCCCCGTACTATCCATTTTGGCTGCTATTTTGAAAGGATGATTGAAAAACATGACCTCATCGCCAATATTTGAACTAATTTTCGATCCAACTACAACTTGGTTATCAGTAAGTGGCTCAGTAAGTTGCGATTGCAACCAAGGTTTGATCACAAAATCGCTTTGTTGATCAAAACCAATTAGTTGCAGTTTTGAAGTACAGCAACCTGCACTGAGCGAAGCGATAAAAAGCTGGGGTGATATTGCTTGTATTCCTTTTATATTTTTGATTTTATCAATCAAATCAACTTTTAAATAAAAGCTACTTGGTTCACCCCGTAATAAGGCCACTTCTAGATTTTTTTCGTAACCATATGGGACAACTAAAATATCCGCGCCAAGGCGATCAGCCATGCCAGAAATTCCCAAACTGAGATTTTTCATAATCACGCTACCGCCAAAAAGTGTGGCAGAAAACAACATAACAATGATAATCAAACAACAACTCCGAAATGGTCGCCGTTGAATGTTTTGCCAAGCCAAATTAGCCATGGTGATGGGTTGTTCTTGCATGTTTAGATCCTATTTTTTATTAAAGATTGTATATCTTTAAAATATGCTTCTTCTGGCCGCTTTATTAAGATAGAAAGTATTCACCAGCGCAATAATAAATAATAACAATGACAATAAGACGAGCGCTGGTTTAGCACCCATATTGCAGCGCATCATTTGATTATCACATACGCCAATTAAAATGGTCGGAATAGCCAAAGCAAATAATGAAATGCAAGCAATCGCCATACTTAATCCCATTCGCAGAAAAATTTTACGACAAAATAGCATTAAGGTGCCAATTGCAATAATCAAACTGCCCACGCCAACTTCAGCTCGGCCTGTCCAAAAGCATTTCATAATTTTACCAACACCGGTATGCACATGTTCTACTTGACCTTGCATTGTTGCAGTTGATAGGTTAACGGTTTCATGTGGGCAGACGGGTAAAATATACAGAGGAAATAAAATAAATAATATGCCAATAATGATATAGATGAGTGATGAAACAACACGATTTTGCATAATTTAAAACCTTAAATATTAATTATTAATTACTCGGGCAACCTTGCCATGTTCAAGTACAACGGTTGTTTGAGCATGTTTTGATACTTCAAGTGAATGAGTCACAACAATAATAGTACTCCCTTCTTCGTGCAGTTGATGCAGTAAATTCATAACCATTGCTTCATTATTTTCATCTAAATTACCAGTAGGTTCATCGGCTAAGATTAATTTTGGATAATTGATTAAGGCGCGGGCAATGCATACACGTTGCTGTTCCCCGCCTGATAACTGATTTGGCAAGTGCTTAGCGCGGGCAGCAAGTCCAACCCTTTCCAGCGCTTGCATGGCTTCTTTTTCATCGACCATGCTGTGATAATATTGTGCAACCATTACGTTTTCGAGTGCGGTTAGATAAGACACTAAATGGAATTGTTGAAAGATAAGACCGATTTTATCACGGCGGATTTCGGTTAATTCGGGTAGAGATAATTGGGTGATATCTTGTCCATCTAAAATGACTGAACCTAAAGATGGTTTATCCATACAACCAATAATATTCATCAAGGTCGTTTTGCCACTGCCCGATGGTCCCATAATGGATAACCATTTGCTCTCTTCTACAACTAAATTCACATCTGATAAGGCATGAAGAGAACCATAAATCTTAGATACATTATTAACTTCGAGTATATTCATACTTTACATCCTATTCGCCACGCAATACTAATGCTGGCTCTACATCTAATGCACGTTTAACCGGAATTAAACAGGCAATTACCGTCACAATTGCTGATATTAAAATGGTACTTGGTATCAAATAAAATTCAATAATAATTGAACGCCCAAAAACGTTAGAACTGATCACCTGCGCAAAAATAAGTCCACAAATTACCCCAATAATCCCTCCAGTAATACCAAGAACTAATCCCTCGGCTAAAAACTCTTTAGCAATACTTTTATTATTGGCTCCAATGGCTTTTTTAAGACCGATTTCTTTACGGCGCTCCATTACAACCGTCATCATGGTAGTTGCCACGCAAATCATAGTGAGAACTAAAACCACAAGGGTCACTAAATAAAGGAGTGATGACAGTTTACCTAATACTGAGGTTTCCGATTGTGTCACCCATTTAATTAAATGGGGTTCGATTGTGGTTGATTGACTTTTAATGGTATCTATATAGTCCTTTAACTCATTTTGTGATGCTGTGATGCTGACTTCAACAACTTCAGCTTGATCACTCTCTTCAAAGAATTGTTCTAAATCATGCAGATCGACAAAAATAAAATTATCTTCAGCTCTACCTGTTTTAACTATACCGGTAATAGTTAACTCTTCATCAAAACGAGAATCTTGTTTAGATTTACCCGAAATGGATATTTCACTGCCAACGTTTAAATTGGCAAAGTTAGCTATATCGGTCCCAATCATCACTTCATGAGATTTTTGTGGCAAACTGCCTTCAATATGCCAATAAGGACTGGTTTTGGTAACTTGGTTAAAGTTAGTACCGACAATGGTATAAGGATGCTGATTAACGCGCACTGCGCCGTAGCGAAACGGCGTGACACCAAGTAGTTTATCTTGTGGTAGTAAACTTACTGCTTTTTGTACATCAGTCATTGACATAGTTGGCTGATTATTCGCGGGCATTAATAATAAATTCGCTCCATAAGAACGAAACTCCTGCCCCATCTGTCTTGGAATGTCAAAACAGAGCGTAACCATGCCTAATAATACCGTTGCGCCAATCGCCACGCCTAAAAGTGCAATAATAATGCGAGAACGTCGACGAATGAGTGAACTCAATATGGTTTTAATAATAAAGCGTCGATTTTTATTAATCATCAGATTTACCTTTACCCTTATCGTCCATGCAGTACATCAGTAGGGCGTAAAAACATCATAATACGCAGTGCAGGTAAGCTACCTAAAAATGTAATTAAGGTAACCATTATTAATACTAAAGGAACAATAATCATTTTAGGTTCGACAAACGAACCAAATACGGTATGACCAATAATCTGCGCAAAGCCAAGACCAATAAAGTAACCCAAAACACCGCCCATTAAGGCAATAATTAAGATTTCGGTTAAAATGAGCAAGGCAACAGCACTATTGGTTGCGCCGAGTGCTTTAAGTAAACCAATTTCGGTACTGCGTTCTATCACATTTGCGGTCACTAAATTTGAAATAGCTAATGCGGAACAAATTAAGGATAAAATGGTTAACAATAACATCAATAACTGCGTTTTTTGTAAAATAGAACCTTCTGAATCCGCCACTTGCATAATGGCTTTAACGCGGACATCTGGCATTAACTCTTCTAGTTGATAAGCGATTGAACTAATATAAGCAGTGCAATACCATGTATCCCACTCGGTGCGTGATAAGCTGTTAGGATCTTGCGCGGCCTTACGAGCCAATTCGTTTTCAGGGGTGGTTAATGCACTTACTTCAACACGTTCAACCAGTCCATTTTTATCAGCTAACTGCTGCGCAATTGGGAGGGATACAAATAATTGTGAATCTTCAGCGCCACCACTGTGGAAAATATTGTGCACGGTTAACGTGATTTTTTGCTTCGTTAGAACAGAAGTAACCTCAATACGGTCACCTAATTTTAAATTCCACTGTTTCGCAACTGATTCACCGACCATTACGCCTTGCAGATTATCATCAGTCATCTTATCGCCTTCGATTGTCCACCATGATTTCATGGCTAACATACCTGTATCAACCTCATCGCCAGTCGGAATTTTAAGGTGTTTATTAAACCAAGTTCCGACAATTGTAATGGGTTTATCGTTTAACATGGCTGGGGCATTGAGATAAGGCGCAAAATCGACAATATTATATGCCCAGAAGATCATCTTAATTTTAACAAGATCATCTTGTTTGATGTATTGCACCGCTTGTTGATTATCATTATTATCCAACTGATACATTTCACTTACTAACGCAGTACTTTTCGGCACAATATTTAGATTAGCTCCATACGCTTTTAATTCTTGATTAACTTTATCACCAACATCAAACATGACATTTAACATGGCAGTGGCTAATGAGACACCTAAGGCAACAGTAAGCGCGATTAAAAATAGCTTCTTTTTTTGGCGTACTAAGACGCTTAGTAACATTCGACGAAACATACTCTATTCCTTGGATACTCTTTATTTAAAACGACCTTTTTCGGCTTCAAGATGCGCAGGACGGATCACCATATTGCCGTCAATAATTTCATATTTAAGTGGTACTGGATTACAACCTCCAGCAAAACCAATGGTGGCAATGTTCATTACTACATCACACAAAATACAGACGACTTGATTACCACGTTGGTAATACCCACTTGCGCCGCAAATATCACAAGCATCGAAGCCTACACCATAGGCATTTTCACTTTTTTTAATCACAATAAAACGAACTAAAGTACCATCGATTGCTTGGTAGCCGTAACGATGCAAATTACCATCATTGATATTATCAAGAGGGATAACAATTAGATTGTCTGCGTTGGCTGCAATCGGCTCGGCTGGCGTAAGTTCTACCCCTTTTTCAAAAATATAACGTGCTCGTGTCACTGTATAAGCCGTAATAGCAACGCCAGCCATCAAAAATAGTGAAGTTCTTCTGTCTCGAAGTAATTGCGATTTAAGTTTGCGGATTTGAGCTGGATTGCTACCCACTAGCGAGGTTGTTTTTGATTTGATATAGAGCACTATCGTCAACAGCAGTAGGATTGCCATAAAAATAAATGTGAAAAAATTGACATGACCTAAAATAAAAATCACCAATTCCATCATCCATTTCTGTGAAGCAATGAACCGTCTAACGATTAAAATTTGCATGATATTAATACCATTTTGAATGGTAAAAATAATGATTGAAAGCGTTGTGACTATCGTAACTAACCTATTGGATAACCTGCCACACAGTCGATACGTGAATAAACCAATTAAGACGCAAACTAATAGAGCAAAACCATACCCTACCCACTTGAACAAATATTCATTATTAAAAATAGACTCCATTCCGACAGCAAATTCGAACGGATAGAGCATTAAATTCGGTAAACATTGTGCCGTAATTAAACCACTAGCCAGCACAAATAACATTATAGATAAAACCTTAATCAAGGTTTTATGCCAAGATTTTTGCATCCAAATGCAAACTAATAAAGGTAACGCAATAATGACCCAAGGTATAATGACTCCAAGATCATAAAATTCACGCACTGCAAATCCAGTGTTACGTTTTAAAATGGCATAAATTAAAGCTGCAATAAATCCTAATAGAAAACCAACGGAAATAATTTTTTTATGATGGAAGCTATTTGATTTGGCAATTACTGCACTCAGTAGTGCAATCATGATTACAGGAATAAAAGTATTGTCGGTAATTTTGATAAGATATTGAAGCATAATCTTTGCCTGGTTATTACAATATAGATTGGCGAGCCTAACACTCGCCATAAATCATCCTAATTATAAAAAGCATTATACTGCTTTTTTTGCAAAAAATTACCATGCACGAGGGATATAATCAAAATCCCAAGAAACTTCAATAGGTTTACTCCAGAAACGACCTTCAACACCCGTCTCTTTATCTACATGTAATAAATAACCTTGTTTTTCTGGGTTTTCAATAATAAAGGTTACTTTATATTTACCAGCACCTTCAAGTTTGATGTTATTACCATAATGTGGGCCATCAGAGGCACTCATAGGCATAAAGTTACCTTCGATAGCTTTATTGCTACCCTCTTTTTGGATTTTATATTTTACCGTTAGATAAGGAACAAAACTGCCCACACCATAACCTAATTTATTACCTTCCGCAGCTGAAATATCCGCTTCAATATGCATATCCGATTTTGATGCTGGTAAACCACCAATACCAGCTGGCTCCATATCAACAGGTTGGAAATATACCGCACCAATATGTAATGGACCAACTGTCACTTCGTCACCGATCGGAAACTCTTCAAAACCTTTTTGTTCGCCTGGGGCTGGTGCTGCTGCATGAGCAAATGAAGATAATGCAAGTATTGATGAGACACCGACAGCTATAACTAATTTTTTCATTGAAAACTCCTTTACAATTTAAATAGTGGTTTAACGATCTTATTGATCTCTTTTAAACTACTTTTGATTAACTACCTGTTATTACCTGTTAGTAACAGCACTATTGTTTTTTAGTACATCTTTTATGTTGTCAAAATGTAATTTATTAAAAATAGCCAGTTACTTTTCCACCATTTTTGCCATTCAAACATTAAAGCTTAACAAGGTGGATTTTGATTTATTGCTCTTTTTTATTATTTTTACCTTTTTTGTAGTACATCACAGACAGTACTACAACAAGAACCATAATAACTTGCGGTATCAATGTTTCGACGGTTGGGTAAATGCCTAAAATTTCAACCGAGTGTATAAAATCAACTGGTGTGACCGGAATAATATCCGCTTCTTGTAACTCTTTTACACCGCCACCAGCAAAAGCTATCGCCATTACATACATGAGCATGCTTGTGCAAATAAAGAATGGTTTAAGTGGTAACCTAACTGCACCAAAACGAATGACAAGAAAGATAAATGTTAAAATGATCGTTCCAACCCCCAGACCATACCACACCATATCCATATGTTCTTTGGCATCCGCTAACATAGCTTGATAAAAGATAATGGTTTCAGCCCCTTCTCTAAATACAGCTAAAAATGCAGCAAACCCTAAAGCAAAACTGCTACCTGTTGTGACTGCGGTTTGGACTTTACCTTCCACATAGTTTTTCCAAGCTTCGGCTTCAGCTTTGGAAACCATCCAGTTACTGACAAACAACAGGACAACAGTCGCCAATAACATCGCGCTACCTTCCATAATTTCTTGATTAGCACCACTTAAACCTACAATAGTATGCAAGGCAATAGCTGCAAGAATGCTTGCCAAAATGGCTACCATTGAGCTGAGATATACCACTTTTAACATTGGTTTGTTATTGGTACGCACTAAATAGGCAGAAATAGCGGCAATTACTAATATAGCTTCCAAACCTTCACGGAAAATAATAATGAATGAAGCAAAAAAGACACTTAAACCACTCTCTTTTTTACCATCCAATTCGTTTGCATCTTCATGTAACATTTTTAAAATCACATCAATTTCAGCACGAACGGTTTTATTTGGTGCGCCATTGGTCATTAATCGCTTAATTTTAGCAAATTGATACTCGGTATCCGTTCCGCGCTTTCCAGAAATATAGGACATTACTGCACGTTCAACGCCATGCTTTTCATAAAAACCGAAATAAGCATTATTGACTCGGGCTTTGGCTCGTTCGGCGTCTTTCATGAAATAGATATCATAAGCATCATTTAAGATAACATCCATTTCATCAATAATTTCGTTCCAGCTTTTGTACTGTTTTTCATTAGCATAAGATGAGGGTGCAAAAGCAACCAAGCTAGCAATTAGCAATAAAGCTAACGTAAAAAACTTTTTCATAACGTCCTTTACCTTTTACTTTCCTAACAAAATTATACCTAACGGTATATCGTCTTTTGGCAATTGTAATTCTTGGCTTATTGCTTCTGACTTAATGGAATGGATATAACGAGTACTTAATTTTAAAGCAGCCGCTGCTAAATATACGTTTTGGCTCATAGCACCAACTGCGGTATAACTGAAGTTTGTGACTTCGTCTGGTTTAATATCTGTCAATGCTTTCGCATCTGAGACAAAAATTAATGAATAAGCGGCACGTTTGGTAAAGCTTTGCTGTCCAACATCACCTCGGATATCTTGCTTATTGATTTCACGCAGATAATGGTCATCCCACTCATATAAAAAAGTCCCCTTTTCACTTGCAACGTAAATGCGCACATAAGGAGCTTTACCTTTAACCATTGGAACTGTCCACCCTGTCTTACCACGGTTTAATCCACTAGCAGCCCAAAGTACTGTTGATAATTCATCATCCGTTACTTGCCCAGCAGGGAAACCACCACCTGGCGTTGATGCGCGTTTTTTTAGACTTTCAAACAGACTCATTCCATCTTTCGTTTGCGGTGTCGGTAAGGTAATATCGGCATAACAAAATGATAAAGAAAACAATGATAAAAATAGAACAGCAACGGTCTTGCGTAAACCCCAAGGCATAGCATACCTCTAACCTTTTGGTAATAATGTGGTGATATCTTATTGCTAATGATCACAATTATCAATACCAAATAATAATAATTATCATTTTTAAGCTAAATTAAAATTATTATAATAATCAATAAGGTTATCGTTAACGGTCGATGCGCTAACATCAACTTTATAGCATTAATTATGCCAATAATAAAAATACTCGTTAAATCAAAACAATTTGCTCAAAAAACAAACCAAAAAAGTTGGTAAAAATTTTAATGTACTTACTTTTAATTATAAAACAAAAAGTTATAATTAGAGTATTCCCTGTATATACAGGGATAAACCGCACCACGTAATATGTTCACCGTTTTGACAAACATGTTCCCTGTATGCACAGGGATAAATCGGCGGGCGTTAATATTACATAGCATTTTTTGCTATTCAAAAATCGCAATTCTATATTTTATTGTTAACCATTTTTTAACTGCATGAAAAATATAAATTTATCGGTAGAATCCCGTAGAACCTAATTTTAATTTCCATTAGTTTTAATTAATCAAATAAAAACATAGTGTTATATATTCGGATTTTAATGAAAAATATCCCAAAAAATCGGTAGAAATTTGACAGACAATATTTTAATTATAAAACAATATGTTATAATTGGTATGTTCCCTGTACACACAGGGATAAACCGACGTCATATTCGTATTGTGCTCTATCCGCAATATGTTCCCTGTACACACAGGGATAAACCGCGGCACGAAATAGAATAAATATAGTTTTTGATATGTTCCCTGTATACACAGGGATAAACCGGCTGTTGGCGGCCGTTGGTCAGGGAACATGGTATGTTCCCTGTATACACAGGGATAAACCGTTCTTTACTATTGATGAATATAGTAATTATATATGTTCCCTGTATACACAGGGATAAACCGTTAAAGAGTTCGCGAAATCTGTTTTTAACACAATGTTCCCTGTATACACAGGGATAAACCGTTGTTGCTATGAAAATGTATGTACCTAAAGCGATGTTCCCTGTATACACAGGGATAAACCGTGTAATCTTCATAATAGCCTGAGTGCTCGTATATGTTCCCTGTATACACAGGGATAAACCGGCCACCTCTATTCGGGAGAACGACGACGGAACATGTTCCCTGTATACACAGGGATAAACCGCGCAAAGCATGCTTGAGCAAATGGCTGAGATAATGTTCCCTGTATACACAGGGATAAAATAAAAATATTACAAACCGCCCTAGTGGCGGTTTTTTATTGCCAAAATCCTTTAAATAACATACCATTGCAAAAAAATATAAAGATCAAGGAGATGGTGTGAAAAAATTATTATTATTAACATGTTTAGGTTTTATTTTCTCTGGTTGTAGTGTTCATCATCAATTTAGTGACAGGTTGTCTTATCAATCATTAAAACAAATAAAATCAGAGATACATTTAACTCAAAAACAAAGCTTAGATATTACATGGATTCCTGGTGATTTTACGTCACGAATTGATATACAAGGGGCATCAGGGTTTGTTGGTGCTGGAACTCGTACTAGAATTCCGATCGGCATTGGTCTTTCATCAAGAATTGAAGAAGCAATTAGCACGTATGCAGATTTAAATTCTGACGGTAGAAAGTTAACAATAATAGTCAATGATGCTAAAACAAAATTCACTTATGGAGCAACGAATATTGATAGTGCTAGCGTATATTTAATTGTAACATTTGAATTATCAGGCAATAGGTGGACTAAAGAATTTTCTACTAAGCAGAATGATAGTGGTGTAAAAGATGCAAAAGTTACTTCGGTTATTGAGTATGCGTGGGATCAGATAGCGTTAGATGTGGCTAGAGAAATAGCTACACACTTATAATCAAACCCTCTAACGAGGGTTTTTCTTATTAATTTAACCTATGTTTATTTTTGCACATCGCTCGTAAATTATTTTGAGGAGATTTTACTGTAGAAATAAGCAATGATAAGAAATAAAACAAACCCAGTAGGTGCTTTCATAAATATATCCCATAAAGCATCACCAACGCTTGTCGTACCACCTAGTCCATCCTCAGCAAACGCAAAATTGCTTGATAGTAAAGCTAATGTACCTAGAAATAATTTATTCATTGTTTTCCCCTCCCCTTGTTGGCTTGTTTATTTTCCATAAGTATATTTTTTAAGGTGTCAAGCCTTTCTGATATAAAATTTAAAGCTTTTTCAGTTTTCATTCTAATGAGTTTTCGTTATCCATTTAGCTAAACCTTATGCTGAACCCACCGTTGATCCATACTGTTTCAATTTATTATTATCGTCATTGTAAAGTTTTTTATATTTTTCGGACATAATGAGATCATTGATCTTCATATCCAACTCATCAATTAAACATTATCTAATCTAGTCGGGAAAGGTTTAATTAAGTTCATAGTGTGATTCCTTTTGATTCATAATGACAATATAGTTTGTATTATGAGTCTTGACATGTTCCCTGTACACACAGGGATTTTTCTTTTATGCAAGATTTTGCTAATTTTTGTTAAAAAGTTTCAGGTTATGCCTACGTTTCAGTATAAAAATATAAAAAATTAATCTAGTTAACTGATCAATTATTTGATGGATAGCAATACGTTATCAAGAGACATAATAACTAATGTATTAAAACCATACTTCAGCAAAGTGAACAGTTAAAGTAACGTTTTGTTAGTTCTTGATGTTCATTGGTTATCTTCGTACAATAAAAAAAATTTTTATTTTGGTTTGTTATGCAATTACATTTAGTGGTTAATACGTTTGGATCCGATTTGCAGCGTCGTTATGGAGAAAAGATCTATAAATTAACGTTACATGGTGGATTTAGTTGTCCAAATCGTGATGGTACTCTTGGTGTTGGCGGTTGCACTTTTTGTAATGTTGCGTCAATTATCGATGAATCTATCCAAGTCAAATCTATTTCTGACCAGCTTGCAACCCAAGCGCATCAAATGAAAAAATCAAAGCGTTATCTTGCCTATTTTCAAGCTTATACCAGCACTTATGCCGAAGTTGAAATTCTTAAAAAGATGTATCAAGAAGCGCTCAACAGTGCCGATATTGTCGGGCTTTGTGTTGGTACTCGCCCAGATTGTGTACCTAAAGAAGCATTAGATTTACTTGCTCATTATCAAGATCAAGGTTACGAAGTTTGGTTAGAACTTGGTTTGCAAACTGCTAATGATAAAACATTACATCATATTAATCGTGGGCATACATTTGACGATTATCACCAAACGGTACAAAAAGCCCGTAAACTTGGTATAAAAGTATGTACTCATTTAATTATTGGTTTACCAAATGAGAACAAGCGAGATAGTTTAATTACGCTTGATCGCGTGTTAACCAGTGGTGTTGATGGGCTAAAACTGCATCCTTTGCATATTGTTGAAGGCAGTATTATGGCAAAAGCATGGCGAGCGGGTCGCTTAACGGTATTGTCATTAGAGGAGTATGTGGATATTGCTGGTGATATTATTCGACAAACTCCCGCTAATATTTTATATCATCGAATTTCAGCCAATGCCAGAAAACCAACTTTACTCGCCCCTGATTGGTGCGAAAATCATTGGCAATCCATGAATGCTGTCGATAACAACTTACGCCAATTTGGTGTTCAAGGTAGTGCGATTGGTGATACTTACCAATTTAAACGATAAAGAAATAACATTGATATAGTTAAATAAGCGCTAATTAATTTATTAATGAATATTTTGACATTAATTAGCAACCAAATGTCGATGTAAACTATTAAGATACAATGAATTGATGTACATATGGGTTTACTTCGCGTAAGCTGTCAAAAAATTTGAAGTTAATATTGATGCAATTGCTGAATTATAAAATCAAGTTTATACACACCAGTTTATGAAAGTAATAAAAACAGATAATAAAGTTAGTGAATTTGAGGTGTTTGGTTTATTTAAAAAGCAAAATAAAAAGGTTATCTCCTGCCCACAATTAACACGTCAATTACATGATAACAAAAAATAAAATACTTACCTTTTGTTTAATCCTACTTATTAGTTCATGGTATGAGCATAAAAAAATGCTGATATTGGACATTTCTATTTCAGAAAAAAATCAAACATCAAAAAATATAATTTCCTAAAGTAAAAAATAATCCACTATCAGCAAGACCGACTTATAAAACAAGTCCAACTGTAAAATTTAATTTATTACTATTAGGAATTGTTTTATTGAAAACTACTTTAATATTTTTATCAAAAAATTGATTCAAATCTGTTTTATTAATATATTGAATTAAGCGATGATTTAATTCGTGATTCATTTTATTCAACGTTTAGTTCAAAAACCGTGCAGATGCGATGGTTATTCCCTAATCATTGTATAATTAAATTTTATCCAAGTGAGTAATAAGGATTGCTTAAATTTATAAACAACATTTACTACCGAATCCATTTCAACATATTAATAATTTTTAATTTATTGTGATAAACATTCATATTTCACTAATAAGTTGAACATAGTATCACATTCATTTTTTAAGTAAATTTAATTATCTATATCGATTATCGATTAAATATAAAACCATAAAGTGATAACTTAAGGCATTTTTAGATTTTTACATACTATTTATACGAATTTAGTGAAAAATATTTATTGAATCAGCGTATTTTTGTACCTTTATTAACAACAAGTATATAATGACGTTTTATCATTTGAGATAATCTGCATGCAACTGGCTTTTTGTATTTATAAATTTTTCCCTTTTGGTGGTTTGCAACGTGATTTTTTGCAAGTTGCTACTGCTTGCCAAGCTCGTGGGCATCAAATTCGTGTTTATGTATTAGACTGGCAGGGAGATAAACCGGCGGGATTTGATATTATTATTGTTCCTAAAAAAGGGTTAACTAACCATAGTCGTAATCAAGCTTATTACCATTGGGTACAAGCGCATTTACAAGCCAATCCAGCTGATTGTGTTGTAGGATTTAACAAAATGCCGGGATTAGATGTCTATTTTGCAGGTGATACTTGTTTTGCTGAAAAAGCAGCACACAAGGGCTTTTTTTATAAACACTCTAAACGTTGCAAACACTATTTAGCCTTTGAACAAGCCGTTTTTGACAAAAGTTCAAAGACTAAAATCATGGTGTTGACTAAACAACAAACTCAAGATTTTAAAAATTATTATTATACTCAAGATGAACGATTCTTTTTATTACCACCGGGAATTGCGTTAGATCGTAAATACAGTGTTTGCTCCCCAATAAAGCGTGAACAATTTCGTCAAAAAAATCAAATTAATCAAGATGATTTTGTGATAGTTCAAATTGGCTCAGATTTTAAACGTAAAGGGGTGGATCGGTCATTGAAAGCCATTGCTG
This sequence comes from Gilliamella sp. W8136, assembly GCF_016101285.1. NCBI lineage: Bacteria > Pseudomonadati > Pseudomonadota > Gammaproteobacteria > Orbales > Orbaceae > Gilliamella > Gilliamella sp. W8136. The sequence continues at coordinate 131,686 of NZ_JACFQU010000002.1, read as the reverse complement.
CTTTACCTAATGAATCAAAACAAAAAGTCATCTATTTGGTTGTTGGGCAAGATAAACCTGAACCCTATCAAAAAATGGCTGAAGAATTAAATATTACAAAACAAGTGCGATTTTTTTCGGGTCGTGATGATATTCCTGATTTTTTATTTTCAGCCGATCTATTACTTCATCCAGCCAGACAAGAAGCCGCTGGTATGGTACTGATTGAAGCATTAGCGGCGGGTGTACCTGTTATTGTTTCAGGTATTTCTGGATATGCTTATCATATTAACCAAGCGAATGCGGGCATTGTGTTAAGTGAACCTTATCATCAAAGTGCTTTAGATCAAGCATTGGCAAAATTAATTAACGATAAAGAGCAATGGCTAAGTTGGCATAAAAATGCCATTGCCTATGGTAATAGTGAAGATTTATATCATTTAGCGCAGCGTGCAGCAGACATTATTTTAGGATGTCATCATGAATGAAATTATACTTAAATCACCTTTTGAGCAGTTATGGCAACAAAAAGATCCGTTTACTGAAGTTGAATTAATTTCAGGTAAAGTCTATCGCGCAGTCAAACAGCGTAAAACGTTAAACTTTCAATTAGAAGATGAATCATATTTTATTAAAATCCACCGCGGCACCACCGTTAAAGAGATTGTAAAGAATCTAATTTCACTACGTTTACCTGTTTTAGATGCCAAACAAGAGTGGGATGCGATTCATCGTTTAGAGCAAGCTGGCGTAAATACTATGGATGGGCGCGCATTTGGACGAAAGGGATTAAATCCACTGACACGTCACTCGTTTATTATTACCAAAGATCTTAACCCTACCATAAGTTTAGAAGATTTTACTAAGCCATGGCCAAACCAACCTCCTAGTTATCATTTAAAGCGTTCATTGATTATTTATTTAGCCAATATGACCGCTAAAATGCATGCAGCTGGAGTAAATCATCGTGACTGCTATTTGTGTCATTTTTTGCTTGATATACCGCTATTTGAAAATCATCAGCAAATTAAATTATCAGTAATCGATTTACACCGAGCCCAAATTCGCGATAAAGTACCTACTCGTTGGCGTGATAAAGATCTGATTGGACTTTATTTTTCATCAACTAAAATTGGCTTAACAAATCGGGATATTTGGCGATTTTTGAAAGTTTATTTTAATAAACCCATTAAAACAATTTTACGTGATGAGCATAAATTAATCACCAGCGCACAACAAAAAGCAGAACGAATTAGTAAACGGACACAGAAGTATCAACTTTAACATAAGGAAATACTATGTTTATTGAGCAAATTGATATTACAGGATTTCGGGGTATTAGCCAATTATCTTTGAAATTTAACGCAAGTTCCAGCGTACTAATTGGCGAGAACCGTTGGGGACGCTCAAGTTTAATTAGTGCGTTGACATTGTTATCCCTCAACAATAAGTTTTATCAATTTGTTGATACTGACTTTTATCATGACCAAAATCATGTTTATGGAGATCACATTAGCATCAAAATTACTTATTGTGAATCGTCCTTAAACGAGCTAGATAAGCAAGCTTATCACTCACTCATTCCGGTTAGCTTTAATTCAGAACAAGATAAGTTGCGCCGCATTACTTACCATATTAGCGCCGATAAACAAGGTGATAATATTATTAGTGAGCATGTGTTGGTTGATGCAAACGGTGAGCCCTTTAATATTGAAAATCATAAATTGTTGATTGCACATTTAATTGAACTCAATCCAATAATGGCGTTAAAAAATACAATTAACAGTGATGATTTACCCATTACCAATCAACCCTTGTCACAATATTTTGTTGAGCAACTGTCAAATCAGTTAAAGACACATTCTTCACAATTAAGCCAAAATGAATTACAACGCGGTTTGCAAGCTGCTCGTGCACTTTTAGAATATTACTTTGTGGATCAGCAGCATCGCTATCATTATAAACAAGTGGCAAAAAAAACCAGCCCACGCAGTGAAGATTGGGATTCACTTGAACGCATTAATAATATTTTGGATGATTTAGATGATGATTACTTACGTGCCACCTTGTTAGGAGTATTTGGGTCGCTTATTAATGCTAAAGGTAATACTGCACTTTCACAAAGTTCAGTACCCATTTTAATTTTAGAAGAGCCTGAAAGCCAAATCCACCCTATCATCTTATCGGTTGGATTTCGGTTACTCAAACATCTACCAACGCAAAAAATTATCACCTCTAATTCAAGTGATTTAGTATCACTCTTTCCATTAGATACCATTTATCGCTTGATTCGTCTACCGGATAAAATCATTGCAAAATACATTACGTCGCGTTCTTTTGGAACTGATGATAGTCGTCGAATTTTGTTTCATATTTTCTATCGACGTGCCAGCGCCATATTTGCCCGTTGTTGGTTATTAGTGGAAGGCGAAACCGAAGTTTGGTTACTGCGAGAACTCGCTGAACAGAGTGGTTATCATTTAAGTTCGGAAGGAGTACAGTTAATTGAATTTGCTCAATGCGGTTTAAAACCGTTGATAAAATACGCTAATCGAATGGGCATTCATTGGTATGTAATAACTGATGGAGATATGGCAGGTAAAAAATACGCTGATACAGTAAAATCACTATGTCCTGAAGGCAAAAATCCAAGTGATTATTTAACCATATTGCCTGCGCGCGATATTGAAAACTTCTTGTTTAAACATGGTTTTAGTGATGTTTATAAATTGGCAGCGTATAATACTGTGCAACATATTGATATGCCCGTACCTAAAATTATTCAAAAAGCGATTCATCGCAGTTCTAAACCCGATTTAGCTATTGCTGTTTGTGATGCTGCAAAATCCCGTGGCGTAAGTGCTATACCACATTTGTTAACTGATACATTTGCTAAAATTGTTAAAGCATCCAAAAATTTTGCTTAAACACTTGTTGCATCCGTATTGTTAAAAAGATTTGTTAATTAATGGGATGGATAGAATGATTATTTTAAATGTCAGTTGTAGATATAGCGATTGTGTCTAGTTATTTCTTGTTTATTAGTATTCCGCCGAATCATTATCGGCGGATAAGCTTAATTAACAATATCAACTATTTCGTAATACGTTTGTATTTAGCACGTTTTGGTTCGACAGCTTCTGCACCTAAAGTACGTTTTTTCCACTCTTCATATTCAGTAAAGTTACCTTCAAAGAACTCAACATGCCCTTCATCTTGGTAATCCAAAATATGCGTTGCAATACGGTCAAGGAACCAACGGTCATGCGAAATCACTAAGGCACAGCCCGGAAACTCTAATAACGCATTTTCAAGCGCACGTAATGTTTCAACATCTAGGTCATTGGTCGGTTCATCGAGCAATAACACATTACCACCAACTTGTAATAATTTGGCTAAATGTACTCGTCCACGTTCACCACCGGAAAGTTCTCCAACACGTTTTTGCTGATCAACGCCTTTAAAATTAAAGCGACCAACATAAGCACGGCTTGGAATTTCGAAATTACCGATACGCATAATATCTTGTCCGTTGGATATTTCATCCCAAACGGTTTTTTTATCATCCATACTATCGCGGAACTGATCAACCGACGCTAATTGTACTGTATCACCTAAGGTAATAGTACCTGAATCTGGCTGCTCTTTACCTGACAACATTCTAAATAGCGTTGATTTACCGGCACCATTTGGACCAATGATCCCCACAATTGCCCCTTTTGGAATAGTGAATGAAAGATTATCAATCAGTACGCGATCACCATAAGATTTACTTAAATTGCTTACTTCGATAACTTTGTCACCTAAACGTTGCCCAGGTGGAATAAAAAGTTCGTTTGTTTCGTTACGTTTTTGGTAATCGTTGCTGTTTAACTCTTCAAATCTAGCTAAACGGGCTTTACTCTTCGCTTGTCGACCTTTTGGATTTTGTCTTACCCATTCAAGTTCTTTTTCAATCGATTTACGACGTGCTGATTCGGTTGCCGCTTCTTGCGCTAAGCGCTGATCTTTTTGTTCAAGCCAAGATGAATAGTTACCTTCCCAAGGAATACCCTCACCACGGTCAAGCTCTAAAATCCATCCCGCAACATTATCTAAGAAGTAACGGTCATGAGTTACAGCAACAACGGTTCCTTCATAATCATGTAGAAAACGTTCAAGCCAAGCTACAGATTCAGCATCCAGATGGTTAGTTGGTTCATCAATTAATAACATGTCTGGTTTTTCAAGCAATAACTGACAGATAGCGACACGACGACGCTCACCACCTGATAAATTTTCAATTTTTGCATCCCAATCAGGTAAACGTAAAGCATCGGCTGCACGCTCTAATTGGTTATCTAAATTGTGGGCATCTTGCGATTGAATAATTGCTTCAAGCTCTGCTTGTTCTTTGGCTAATTTATCAAAATCGGCATCAGGATCAGCATAAGCAGCATAAACTTCATCTAGTCGAGCGAGTGCTTTTTTGGCATCACCAACAGCCTGTTCAATCGCCTCACGTACAGTTTGCTTAGGATCGAGTTTAGGTTCTTGAGGTAAATAACCGATTTTAATATCGGGTTGTGGGCGAGCTTCGCCTTCAATCTCAGTATCCACACCCGCCATAATGCGTAATAATGTAGATTTACCTGCACCATTTAAACCGAGTACCCCAATTTTGGCCCCCGGAAAAAAACTTAAAGAGATATCTTTTAAAATATAGCGTTTAGGGGGAACAATCTTCCCTACGCGATTCATGGTATAGACATATTGTGCCATAAAACATCATCCGTTTAATTAATTAAAACTAGCAACCTATTGTATTGCTAAATGATTGATGGCGTATATTGTAATGATTCTATCTGTATGGTCTAGGGTTATTTTTTTATAATGATAAATTTATATCAGAACAACAACAAATGACTGAAGATATCTTCTTAAAATCTGACAATTATTTTCAATAAATAGTACCGTTTTTTTAAATTATCCCACCCGTTGTTGGGCGGGATAATCATAAATATTACGCTATTTTATTATTTATAAAAAAGTAAAAATCTGTTCTTTTGGTAGACGTGATTTAGGACGATGCGCATTACCATCATTTTCAGATCGATAACCTAGAGTCGCAATCACTAAACTTTTTAATCCTTTTGCTTTTAAATCTAAAATCTCATCCATTTTTTCAGAATCAAATCCTTCAACGGCTGTTGAATCAATACCAATAGCAGCTGCTGCAAAAAGCAATTGCCCTAAAGCAAGATAAGTTTGTTTACCCTCCCAACATTGCAGAGATTGAGGTGTTGAGCTATTTAAATTAACAAAATAACGTCTACCTTGGTCCTGAGCATCTTTTAATTCTGCGGTTGGTATACGTCCATCTTTTTCTTCTTGTTTTAATAAATTAACTAAGTGCGCTTCATCAAATGGCGATTTAATACAAAAAACAATAGTGTGCGATGAGTCTGTAACTCGAGGTTGATTAAACTCAGCAATTGCCGGTAAAATTTTATTTTTAACGGGATCATTATCAATCACAAAAAAATGCCATGGCTGAGAATTGACTGATGATGGACTGTTTCGTAAAACCGTTAATAATTGTTCAATTTTCTCTTTAGGGATTTTTTTAGTCTTATCATAATGTTTAGTTGTGTAACGGTTTTGGGAAATCTCGACAATATTCATATCATAACTCCATCTTAATGATTGTTAATGAAAGGTAACTTAAAGATTTTTAAAATTAGATTAATTAGATACGCTTGTCAAATTTATGAATTGGATAACAATTAAACTAACTCAAATAATGAGTATATTTTTAATAAACATTGATTAATATTGTGAACACATTTTGTTCAATTATAGTGTAATTGTTGCTTAAATGATATCTCTGTATAGGATTACATAAAAAATCCATTAAATAGGTAAACTAGCATGGCTAATAATAATGAACAACTGTTATTAACGCATACAAAATTTTTACCCAATAATTAGTACGTTAAAAGTAATACTCTATAAATATTAATCTTGACATTTAAACTATTATTTGATAAAACTAGTGATAGTATTTTGACCAATTTAAATTAACCAGTTAGAGAGTTTTAATGATTAGAACAAATTACCTTTTACTCACTCTCCTCCTCGCATCTTATTGCGCGGATACCTTGTGTGTGGAGTAAAGATAATTTATTAAATAACTCGACTAATTAACAAGAACCCGCGCTAAAGTGCGGGTTTTTTGTTTTCTTAACTTGAAATATCGCAATAGCGCTAGAATATACAAAGGATAAAACAATGAGCGATCAAGTCATTATTTTTGATACAACATTACGCGATGGCGAACAAGCATTACAGGCCAGTTTAAGTGTTAAAGAAAAATTACAAATAGCGCTTGCATTAGAAAGAATGCATGTTGATATTATGGAAGTTGGTTTTCCTATTTCATCTCCTGGTGATTTTGAATCGGTGCAAACTATCGCAAAAACAATAAAAGATAGTCGTGTTTGTGCACTATCTCGTTGTATTGACAAAGATATTGACGTTGCAGCAGAAGCCTTAAAAGTTGCTGATCAATTTCGAATTCATACTTTTATGGCTACTTCAACCTTACATGTGCAAGACAAATTAAAAATGACATTTGAAGATGTCATTGATAGGGCTGTGCACTGTATTAAACGTGCACGTAATTATACTAATGATGTGGAGTTTTCTTGTGAAGATGCAGGCCGTACCCCAATTGATAACTTATGTCGGATTGTTGAAGCAGCAATTCAAGCAGGGGCAACAACGATCAATATTCCGGATACTGTCGGTTATACTGTCCCTTATCAATTTGGTGGCATTATTCGTACCTTATTTGAACGTGTCCCGAACATTGATAAAGCGATTATCTCTGTTCATTGTCATGATGACTTGGGCATGTCGGTGGCTAACTCGATTAGCGCGATTCAAGAAGGCGCTAGGCAGATTGAAGGCGCGATGAATGGTTTAGGTGAACGAGCGGGCAATACAGCCTTAGAAGAAGTGATTATGGCGATTAAAGTTCGTCAAAATATTTTAAACGTTCACACTAATATCAATCATCAAGAAATATATCGTACCAGCCAAATCGTAAGCCAAATTACTAATACACCAATACCGTCTAATAAGGCGGTTATTGGTAGTAATGCCTTTGCGCACTCATCAGGAATTCATCAAGATGGGGTATTAAAAAACCGCGAAACTTATGAAATCATGACACCTGAATCAATTGGATTAAACCAAATTCAATTGAATCTAACTTCACGCTCAGGAAGAGCTGCTGTGAAACACCGTTTAGAAGAACTTGGTTATCATGATAAAGACTATAACTTAAATCAAGTCTATGCAGCATTTCTAGAACTTGCCGATAAAAAAGGGCAAGTCTTTGACTACGACCTTGAAGCACTTATCTTTATTAATCAACTAAAAGATGACAAAGAGCATTATGTTTTGGATTATTTTAATGTCCAATCCGGCTCAACAGTTGTCTCAACAGCTTCGGTTAGCTTAATCGTTGGGGATAAAAAATTTTCCGATGCAGCGACGGGTAATGGTCCTGTTGATGCGGTATATCAAGCAATAAATCGAATCACTAATGAGCCTATAGCAATTGTTAAATATCAACTCGCTTCCAAAGGGCAAGGCGAAAATGCTTTAGGTCAAGTTGATATTGTTGCAGAATATAAAGGGCGCAATTTCCATGGTGTAGGATTAGCTACCGATATTGTTCACGCATCGGCATTAGCATTAATTAATGTTTTAAATAATGTTTATCGAGCAAATCAGGTAGCACAAGAAAAACAAAAATTACATCTTGTTTAATATTATCTTGTGATTTAAGAAGCAAAGTTAATCAATTCATTAAATTGTTAAGGAATAAGAAAATGACACAAAGTTACCATATTGCAGTACTACCCGGCGACGGTATTGGTCCAGAAGTAATGAAACAAGCCTATAAAGTACTTGAAGTCATCCGCAAAAAATATAATTTAGCTATAACAACCAGTGAATATGATGTTGGTGGCGCTGCAATTGATATTCATGGTTGCCCATTACCCAAAGATACGTTAGAAGGCTGTGAAAAAGCCGATGCAATTTTATTCGGTTCTGTAGGTGGGCCTAAATGGACTAATCTACCGCCAGATCAACAACCAGAACGTGGTGCTTTATTGCCATTACGTAAACACTTTAAATTATTTGCTAATATGCGCCCTGCCCGTTTATACCAAGGTTTAGAGGATCTTTGTCCATTACGAGCGGATATTGCAGAACGCGGATTTGATATTTTATGTATGCGTGAATTAACAGGTGGTATCTATTTTGGTTTACCTAAAGGCCGTGAAGGCAGTGGTGCTCAAGAAAAAGCTTATGATACCGAAGTATATCACCGCTTTGAAATTGAGCGTATTGCTAAAATGGGCTTTGAAGCTGCGCGTTTACGTCGTAAAAAAGTGACTTCTGTTGATAAAGCCAATGTACTACAAACCTCAATTTTATGGCGTGAAGTTGTGACAGAAGTTGCAAAAAATTATCCTGATGTTGCTCTTGAACACATGTATATTGACAACGCCACCATGCAATTAGTAAAAGATCCTTCACAATTTGATGTAATTTTGTGTTCTAATTTATTTGGTGATATTTTATCGGATGAATGCGCAATGATTACTGGTTCTATGGGAATGTTACCATCTGCAAGTCTTAATGAGCAAGGTTTTGGATTATACGAACCTGCTGGCGGTAGTGCACCAGATATTGCTGGTAAAAATATAGCTAATCCTGCTGCACAAATTTTGTCATTAGCGTTGTTAGTTCGTTACAGTTTAAAACGCGATGATATTGCTACAGCGATTGAAACGGCCGTTAATCAAGCATTAGAAAAAGGCTATCGTACAATTGATCTTGCCCAAAAACAGCAATCGATTTCAACCGATGAAATGGGTGATATTATTTGTAAACTTATTTAATAGTTTTTGATCAATCCGATTAAGGGATATTCGAGTATCGGTGGCTTGTCACTCTTTAATATCCCTTTTCAGGTTTTGATGATTATTTAACTGTTAGAGAATGATATATGTTAGTTAATTTTTTAGTACCCGTTATAAGAAATAACAAGGAAAACAGCAATGTCAAAAACACTGTATCAAAAATTGTATGATGCACATGTCGTTTACGAAGCGCCTAATGAGACGCCTATCTTATATATCGATCGTCATTTAGTTCATGAAGTTACCTCCCCGCAAGCATTTGATGGTTTACGAGCCATGAATCGTAAAGTACGTCAACCTAATAAAACTTTTGCGACGATGGATCATAATACTTCAACTAAAAGTAATGATCTTAGTGCTTGTAGTGAAATGGCTCGAATTCAATTAACCGAACTGGATAAAAATGCCAAAGAATTTGGGGTTTCATTATATGGTTTACAAAGCCCATTACGCGGTATTGTTCATGTGGTAGGACCAGAACAAGGAATGACTTTACCAGGAATGACCATTGTATGCGGTGACTCCCATACAGCTACACACGGGGCTTTTGGTGCATTGGCATTTGGTATTGGTACTTCGGAAGTTGAACATGTATTAGCAACCCAAACGCTAAAACAGGGTCGTGCCAAAACCATGAAAATTGAAGTTAAAGGGCATGTTGCCGATGGTATTACCGCAAAAGATATTATTTTAGCAATTATTGGTAAAACAACGAGTGCTGGTGGTACTGGACATGTGGTTGAGTTTTGTGGTGAAGCAATAAAAGCCTTATCTATGGAAGGCCGTATGACATTATGTAATATGGCAATTGAAATGGGCGCGAAAGCGGGCATTATCGCACCCGATGAAGTTACCTTTGAATATTTGAAAGATCGTCAATTTTCGCCAAAAGGTGAAGACTTTGACAAAGCAGTCGCTTATTGGAAAACATTAAAAACAGATGAAGGTGCCCATTTTGATACCATTGTAACGTTAGAAGGTAAAGATATTGCGCCACAAGTAACATGGGGTACTAATCCTGGTCAGGTAACTTCGATTGATGCTCAAGTGCCAAACCCTAATGATTTTACTGATCCTATCGAGAAACATTCAGCAGAACGTGCTTTAGCTTACATGGGATTAACAGCTGGAACTAAAATGTCGGACATAAAAATTAATAAAGTCTTCATCGGTTCATGTACTAATTCACGTATTGAAGATTTACGTGCTGCGGCTCAAATTGCTAAAGGTCGTAAAGTTGCCGATGGAGTGCAAGCATTGGTCGTTCCTGGATCAGGGCCTGTTCGAGAGCAAGCTGAAGCTGAAGGGTTAGATAAAATTTTTATTGAAGCTGGTTTTGAATGGCGTTTACCGGGCTGTTCAATGTGTTTAGCGATGAATGATGATAAGTTAGCACCGGGCGACCGCTGTGCATCAACCAGTAATCGTAATTTTGAAGGACGTCAAGGTCGTGATGCCCGTACGCATTTAGTCAGTCCTGCTATGGCAGCAGCGGCAGCTATTACTGGTCATTTTACTGATATTCGCAAAGCATTTTAAGGAGGCTCGTCATGGCTAAATTTACAAAACATACCGGACTAGTCGTACCTTTAGATGCGGCTAACGTTGATACTGATGCAATTATCCCTAAACAGTTTTTACAAAAAGTAACCCGTACTGGCTTTGGTAAACATGCATTTCATGAATGGCGCTTTTTAGATGATGCCGGTCAGCAACCAAATCCCGATTTCGTACTGAACAAACCACGTTATAAAGGCGCGAGTATTTTATTGGCACGCGAAAATTTTGGTTGTGGTTCATCACGTGAACATGCGCCATGGGCACTTGCGGATTATGGTTTTAAAACCATCATTGGTTCAAGTTTTGCTGATATTTTTTACAATAACTCGTTTAATAATCAGTTACTATTAGTTAATTTATCAGAAGAAGATGTTGATGAATTATTTAAAATTGTTGAAGCTAACGACGGGATCGAATTTACTATCGATCTGGTTAACGAAGTCGTGATTGCTGGCGATAAACAATATTCATTTAAAATTGATGCATTTAAACGTCACTGTTTATTAAATGGTTTGGATAATATTGGATTAACCTTACAGCATGAAGATGCGATTAGCGCATTTGAAAACAAAATTCCAACCTTTTTAGCTTAATTATTTAAGGCGCCCTTTTGGCGCCAAATTATGGGAAATCGCTATGGCAACACATCACGATCATGTAAAACAGCAATTTGGTGAACAAGCTAATGCCTATTTGACCAGTAAAGTTCACGCCCAAGGTCCCGATCTACAATATTTATCTAACTTGCTTGCTAACTATCCTGAAGCTCAATTACTTGATATGGGTTGCGGTGCAGGTCATGTTAGTTTTATTGCCGCACAGCATGTAAAACATGTTATCGCTTATGATCTATCCGATGAAATGTTATCTGTCGTTTCTCAAACAGCTAAGGAACGAGGTTTAAATAATCTAACCACAGTACAAGGTCATGCCGAACAGCAACCTTTTGCTGATAGTCATTTTGATATTGTCGCAAGTCGCTATTCCGCACATCATTGGCACGATGTGGGTAAAAGTTTACGTGAACTACATAGGATCACTAAACCAAATGGCAAATTGATAATTATGGATGTGGTATCCCCCGGACATCCAGTATTAGATATCTGGTTACAAACCATTGAAGCGTTGCGTGATACATCACATGTTCGTGACTATACGCCAGGTGAATGGTTAACATTTTTGACCGAAGCTGGTTTTACTATCGATAATATTGCTCGTCATCGTTTAACACTCTCTTTTGATACATGGGTTAAACGCATGCGTACACCAACGCAATTAGTGGAAGCAATTAGAGCTTATCAAGAAACAGCTGCTAGTGATACAAAAAACTATTTTGAACTGCAACCTGACGGCTCATTTACTACAGATATGATGATTATTGAAACCAGCAGAATTGTTTGATTTCTCAATTCAAATGGTTAGATAACAGCTTTGTAATTAGTCTGTCGCTCAAAGCTGTTTTCGCTGACTCGATGGTGGAATTGACAAACTTTCGCGATATTTGGCCACGGTTCTTCGAGCAATAATAATCCCTTGTTTTTCTAACATTGAAACTAATTTACTGTCGCTCAATGGTTTTTTACTGTCTTCTGTGGATATATATTTTTTAATTAAAGCACGAATAGCAGTAGACGATGCTTCGCCCCCAGATTCAGTATTAACATGGCTTGAAAAAAAGAATTTTAGTTCAAATATTCCTGTTGGACACTGTAAATATTTTTGAGTGGTCACACGAGAAATCGTGGATTCATGCATATCAATCGCTGTAGCCACATCCGACAAAATCATCGGTTTCATATATTCTGCACCATGCTCAAAAAATTCTTGTTGGTGTTCAACGATAAATTGGCTAACTTTCAACAAGGTTTCGTTACGATTTTCAATACTTTTAATAAACCAATTGGCATCTTGCAAATGTGATTTTATATATTGACTATCGCTTTGACTGGCAATTTTTTCCATTGCTGCATATTGCTGATTAATGCGTAAAGTCGGCATGGTGTCATTATTTAAATCAACAACCCATCGCCTATCCATTTTTCTGACTAATACATCTGGAATCACATAATCTGGGGAAGTGGTATTAACCGAATCACCCGGATAAGGCTGTAAATGCTGAATAAAATCGATAGATTCTTTAAGTTGTTCATCTGTTGCATTCAACATTTTTTTTAATGTTCGATAATCGCGAACCGCTAATAAATCAAGATAATTATCAATAATCTGTTTAACAAATGTTGGTGGTGTCAAATATTGGATTTGGATAGATAAACACTCTTGCAGCGTTCTGGCACCAACACCGATTGGGTCAAAATGCCAAATTCGTTTTAAAACAGTTTCAACTTCTTCAAGTTCAATCTCATCATTACCTTGTTCTTCCAAGATTTCATCTAATGAAACAGTCAAATAACCTCTGTCATTAATCGCATCAATAATTGACACAGCAATGGCACGATCAATGTCGCTAAAAGGGGTTAAATCAAGTTGCCATTTTAAATAGTCATATAATGTTTCATGGGTTTCACCTTGGTAAACCGGTAACTCATCATTACGATAATCAGAATGAGTTCCAGAAGGCGTACCTGCCGTATAAATATCATCTAATGATGCATCAAGTGGGATGTCGTCTGGAATTTCTCGGCTATCTAAGGCTTCACGAGTGTCAACATTTTCATTTAACTCAATTTTCTCAATATTTACTTCATCATATTGATCTGCAATCTCAAGTAATGGATTATTTTCAAGTGCCGTTTGAATTTCTTGCTGTAGTTCTAACGTTGACAACTGCAACAATCGTATGGCTAGTTGAAGTTGAGGTGTCATTGACAACTGTTGAGAAATTTTCAGTTGTAAACTGGGTCTTATCATAATCTAAATTCATTTCCTAAGTAAACGCGTTTAACATATTCGTTACTTAAGATATCACTTGGTGAACCTTCAGCAATTAAATGTCCTTTATTTACAATATAAGCACGTTCACAAACATCTAACGTTTCGCGCACATTATGGTCCGTGATTAATACACCAAGTCCTCTATCACGTAAATGCTTAATGATATTTTTAATATCAATAACCGATATAGGATCAACCCCAGCGAAAGGTTCATCAAGTAAAATGAATTTAGGATTAGCCGCTAACGCTCTGGCAATTTCAACTCTACGTCTTTCACCACCTGATAAAGATTGTCCGATACTGTCACGTATATGGGTGATATGAAATTCTTCAAGAAGTTCTTCTGCTCGGTCAATTTTTTCCCTTTTATCAATATCATTGCGTGTTTCTAAAATAGCCATAATATTGTCAATAACCGAGAGTTTTCTGAAAATTGACGCTTCTTGCGGTAAATATCCAATACCCTTTTGGGCTCGTTCATGTAGAGGCAATATACTTATATCATGATCATCAAGAAATATTTTACCCGCATTTAAAGTTACTATACCAACAACCATATAAAAAGTGGTGGTTTTACCAGCACCATTAGGTCCTAATAAACCAACAATTTCACCTGAGTTTACAGTTAAACTGACATCTTCAACCACACGACGTTTCTTGTAAATTTTGGCTAAATTTTCCGCTTTTAAAATTGACATTTTATTTATTTATCTCTTTAACTTGGCTAGGAATAATAGTGCTTTTTACTCGACCATTTTTGGGTTGGGCAAGTATCAACTGTTGTTTTACATTATAAGAAATGATTGAACTAACCACGTGATTATCCTGCTGAAATAATTCTGCGTTGTTCCGTAAGGTGACAATATTTTGTTTAACATCATAGATAATTTGCTCAGAATGCCCTGTCACAACTTTATTATTTTGAGGTAAAATTTGTTTAAAATTGACTGGATTACCATACGCTGTAATTTTCTGTTTTGTGGAATCCTGCATATCAGTCACTATCACTTTATCGGCTAAAATAGTCAAACCATCTTGAATTATTTGCACATTACCACTAAATGTTATGATATTTTTTTCAATATCAATCTGCTGATTATTCGCATCTATAGTAATAGGTTTATTATTAACTAACATCTTTTTATCATGTTGTTCTTCGGATGTTGATGTATTTGGCTCATCGGCAAAACACCCATATGAAATAGATAACATAAAAAATAATGGATAAATAAACCGTTTTTGCAATCTCATTTTTTTATTTTGCCTCAGTGTTGTAATAAGTTTTTATATTTTCAAGTATATTTGCAGTTTTTGTCCGTAAATTTCCAATTAATCCTTGCCCCGTTGAAAAAAAACCAACCCCTTTAATAGTAACAAGATCTTTAGAGGTGACATTTTGGGTCGTTAAATCAATAATGGCATTATCCGTTAATACATGCTTTAATTGAGCATCAGTAGTTAAATTATCTAATTGAACATTTTGATTAAGATAAATCAATTTATCATTGGTTAACGTTGCTTTTTGAGAGTGAATATTCCATGTAGCGGAATGTTCCCGATCATAAATAGTCAAATTGGGTAAATCAAATTCAGTATTATTTGATTCATCATAATGTTTTACTTTAACTGATTCAATTTTGTAGATGATCTCTCCTGATATGTCATAAATATTTGTTATCATATCATCACTTTGATATATCGGCGTATCCGATAAGCTGATTGTTGACATTGAATCTGAATCATCATCTTTCTGATAATTATAATAAACACCAACCACCACAATGATAAGTAAGATATAGATTAAATTTTTTTTATTCATAGCATATTTTTATCACACGAATAAGTTTAATCAATAACAAGGATAAATCGTTATCTTTAAGTTCTGTAATTTGGTTATTTTACTTTATTTTTTATTAAATTAATATCTGACATTAAAAGAAGTTAAGTAATCTCAAAATAATAATTGAAAATATTGATAATTTACTTATAAATTTTCTTTTTACTATAAAACAGATAACTTTTAATGATAATATATAACACATTCAAGGATTAGAACATTCTTCTTTTTTAAGATAAAAAGCTATGTAAAAGGAACCCCAGATGTTATTAAGCTTTAAAAAAATTGTTTTAGTAATGTTATTGGGTATTGGTTTTTATCATTTTGTTTATGCTGATTTAAATGTTGATGAAAGTAAAATTGGCATGGTTGTTGATGAATTCAATGGTGTTAAAGTTTATTATAATGGTGCAGTAAACCATGTTAGTGGTAGAAATGTAGCAAAAGATGGTTATAATTTAGGCTTGAAGTATCAGTGTGTTGAGTTTATTAAACGTTACTATTACGAACGGTTTAATCATAAAATGCCTGACAGTTATGGCCATGCTAAAGATTTTTTTGATGATTCGATACCAGATGGAGCTCTCAATCCTAAACGGAATTTACTTCAATTCCATAATGGCTCCCCCACTAAACCTCAAGTTGACGATATTATTGTTTTAGGTTGGTCTAGATATGGTCATGTAGCCATCATCAGTAAAGTTACTGACACTGATATTGAGATCGTTCAGCAAAATCCCGGCCCTACTGCCAGTAGTCGAGCTACGTTTCCACTAGTTTACAAAGATGGATTATGGAAAATAGATGCCTTTCGTGTTTTAGGTTATTTACGTAAACGTTAAAAGCAAATTTAATAATATTTTATATTAATTAACCATCTAAGTATTATTTAGAGAAACTGGGTGACTACCATTAAAAATCATCTAAGATTAACTTATTTAAATAAACTAATATCGGATATTAAAAGAAGTTAAATCGTTTTTAGGTGCTAATTCACAAATATTAAGATTGCTGATGCGGGCAGAAGAAGGTCCCCCTTGGTTAAGCCACTCAGTGAATTTAGTTATTTGTAAACTATCGCCTTGAATAAGAATTTCAACATCACCATTATCCAAATTTTTAACGTAGCCAAATAAACCCTGTTTTTTTGCTTGTTGATGAGTAAAAAAACGAAATCCAACCCCTTGTACCCGTCCACTCACTTGAATTTTTACTTGTTTAATCATATTACGACCTTATCTAGGTTTCTCAAATCAAAAAACATTATAGCGTGATAATTATAACCAGTAATTTTATTAATTTTTTTAACTAAATAAACAAAAGATATGAATACAAAAATTAATAAATGATCAGGTTTTACAATCAAAAAAGATAAGATAATATCGGTATTAATCAACAAACCATTCATTTTTTTGCCGCGATACAATTGTTATAGTTTGTAGAATCGCTGACAAATGTTCATGTAAAGCCTGTACTGCAAGCTCTGGATCATGATTTTCCAATGCAATTAAGATTTTTTCATGTTGTTTCACTAGATCTTCCGGTGGAGAGACATCTTCTAATGTTAAATATCTTACTCTATCCATCATAGCTTTGATATTTTCAACTGTTTGCCATGCCATCGGACAATCAATTACATTCATTAATATTTGATGAAACTCGTCATCTTTTTCCAAAAAATAGCTTATGTCTTTACGTTCATTAGCTTGTTTTTGTTCCGCTAGATTTTTTTGCAATAATAAAATATCTGATTGACTGATCTCTACAGCGGCACGTTTGATGATGGCGCATTCAACTGCTTCACGGATAAATTGCCCATCCATCACTTTCTTGATAGAAATTTTCGTTACAAATGTGCCACGTTGGGGAAGAATTTGTACAAGACCTGCTTCAGCTAGTTTAATAAATGCTTCACGAACAGGTTGGCGAGAAACATTGAATTGACTGGAAATTTCTTTTTCTGAAAGTAAAACACCTGGTAAAACATAACAGGTAATAATAGCTTTTCGTAATGTACGATAAATTTGTTGATTAACGGGTTCAGAAATATTTAAGTCGATAGATTTAAACATATACCATCTTATTTAAAAGAATAAATAATTAAGAATAGTAGGTGATTTTTAAGCATAAGAAAAGTTTTTTTGATAAATACCCATAATAATAAATTAGGCGCTGCTTCATATTTAGACAGTTAGAAAAGTGTAATACCATTACTGGTTATTACACTTTGTGTTTTATTAATTATTGTTAGTTGTGTTAAAAACTTTGTGCTAATTGTTGAACGGTTTGTTTAGCACCTTTATCTCTTAAAGATAAATAAGCGTTGGTAACCTGAACTATAAAATGTTGATTATTAGATAAATCATTTCCAAAAACATGCGTCAATGATAATAATGCTTTGACTCGCTCTTCATTATCGGGACTGTTTGATACCAACTCTTTTAGTTGCTCTGCGGCTGGATCACTAATTTCAATATTTTTACCATTATCATCGATACCACTAACGTATCGCATCCAAGCAGCAATGCCTAAAGCTAAACAATCAAATGGTGTATTATTGGTTAAATGATAACGAACTGAATCAAGCATACGTTGTGGTAATTTTAATGTACCATCCATGGCAATTTGCCAAGTACGATGTTTAAGACCAGTGTTACGATAACGATCCAGTAACGAATCTGCGTAAGCAGATAAATCAACCCCTTTTACGCGTAAGGTCGTTGCTTGTTCTTGTAACATAAGGTGACGAGCCGCTTTTACATAATGGGGATCTTGCATACATTCATCTATGTGTAAATATCCTGCCAAATACCCTAAATAGGCAAAAAAGGAGTGACTGCCATTTAGCATGCGTAATTTCATTTCTTCATACGGTAAAACATCATTGACTAACTCTGCACCCGATTTTTGCCATTCTGGACGACCTGCGACAAAATTATCTTCAATTACCCATTGCTTGAATGGCTCACCAGCAACACCTGCAGGATCGTCAATGCCCCCCAATTGCTTTTGTATTTTTGTTATTGTATCTGGCGTTACTGCTGGCACAATACGGTCAACCATAGTAGATGGAAAGCTGACATTTTTTTCAATCCATTGGGATAAGTTTGCATCCCTTATTTTTGCTAAAGCCAAAACTACATTACGTGTTACATGACCATTTTCTGGCATATTGTCACAAGACATGACCGAAAAAGGTTTCAAGCCTTTTTCTTTACGAATACGTAAAGCTTCAACAATGACCCCCGGCACACTTTTAGGATGAGTTGGATTGTCAATGTCGTGTTGAATAAGGACATTATTGATATCAATTGATGCTGTCGCGGGTAAATAGCAATAACCTTTTTCAGTGACAGTTATTGATATAATTGCGATTTCTGGACGCGTCATAACCTCTAAAATTTTTGCTATACCATCTATATCTGCATGTAATGCTTCTTTGGCGACCCCCACCACTCGAGTAGACCAGTTATCATAGGACATTTCACAAACACTAAATAGATAATTTTGTTCTTTAAGATCAGCGATTTGTTTTTCACCACCAATTAAATTGACTTCACAGTATCCCCAATCACTACCATGTTCGGCAGCTAAAATATCGGCAAATACAGCTTGATGAGCACGATGAAAAGCACCAAAACCAAGATGAACGATTTTAGTTTTAAGCTGATTTCTATCATAATTTGGTACAACTACCGCTTCAAGTAGTTGTGATAAAGTTTGATTTGATAATTTCATTATTTTTCCCATTTTTTTATTCTGCTGCATCTTTTAAATCAGCTAAATTACGATCTTTTACCTCAGGCATAAAAATCGCAGAAACTAAACCAATACAAGAATAGATAATAATCATAACAACAATTGGCCACCAATCGTTAACCATTTTACAGAAAATTCCCGCTAATATTGGACCAAATCCTACCGCAATAAGTCCACCTGCTTCTTTAGATATCGCCATTTGAGTAAATCGATTACGCGCGCCAAACATTTCTGCCATTGTGATGTTTTCTAATGCAAACAGTCCCAATACCGCAACGTTATGAATAACAATCAAACATAACATAATGGTACTCACTGAATGATTTTTATCAACAATAATAGATAACATTGGATAAGCAAGAATAATTGCTGATAAAGTCATAATTATATAAGGTACGCGACGCCCAATCTTATCGGATAACCAACCTAAGAAAGGAATTGTGAAAAAACCAACAATTGAACTGATCATTAAAGCATCAGTTGGTATGCTTTTCTCAAATAACAATGCTTGTACTAAGTAACCGGCTAAAAAAGTTTGAATTAAACCAGAATTCCCAGCTTGACCAAAGCGTAACCCCGTTGCTAACCAAAAAGATTTACTTTTACACATCTCCAATAATGAAATATGTTTAATTGCTGGTTTTTCATTACTTGTTTTTGCTGTTGCATCATTTACATCATCAAAAACAGGACTCTCTTTTAAATTCATTCGGAGCCAAATGGCAAAGATCATAACAATGACACTGGCAATAAATGGTACTCGCCACCCCCAAGATATGAGTTGATCTTTATCTAGTATAAAAAACATAATTGCCCAAATTGCTGTCGCACTTAAAGTCCCACAGTTAGTACCCATCGCGACAAGTGAAGAAACAATTCCTCGTTTTCCTTTTGGCGCATACTCTGCGAGCATAGTGCCAGCACCAGAAATTTCTGCACCAGCACCTAATCCTTGAATAATACGCAAAACAACTAACATTAATGGCGCTAAAATACCGACTTGAGCATAGGTGGGTAAAAAACCTATCAATGTGGTACAAATACCCATCATAGTGATAGTGATAAATAATACTTTCTTTCTACCAATTGCATCACCCATGCGGCCAAAAACAAAAGCGCCAACAATACGTGCAACGTATCCAGCGCCATAAGTTCCCATCGCTAATATCAATGCCATAATCGCTGATTGTTCAGGGAAAAATATTTCATGAAATACAAGTGCAGCACCTAAAGAATATAATTGGAAATCCATAAACTCTAATGCGGTTCCAAGCCAACCAGAAACAGCAGCTTTAACTAAATCTGAAGTATTTCTTTCACTTTTATTATTTCCTATCTTATTCATATTTTACTCGCTCTCACTTATCATTTAGTTTATAAAAATTGACCTAACTAAAAGTCAATAAAACCTTGCAACACTGTTTCTGATCTTTTTCGAAAGTTTGGATTGCCTGAACCACATCCGTATAATCAAATCGATGAGTAATCAGTTTGTTAGGATCAATTAATTTTTTATTTAACCAATCAATGACGATTGGGAATTTGTTTGCATTGAGTCGTGAAGAGAAAATAGAAAGCTCTTTACTGGTAATACCTTGTTGTGTTATTTGACATGGATCGCTTGAAAAACCCATAATGAGAATTCTTGCAGCTGGCGATGCAATTGTAATTGCTTCTTGCAAAATTGAAGGATGACAAGCGGCATCAATGATTACCGTTGGTTTGATATTCAATTTATCTAATTCATCTTTTAATGATAATGATGTGTTATTAATAGTCCGATCAGCACCACTACTTTTTGCCATCGCTAAACGTTCATCAATACGATCGACAACAATAACTTCTTTAACGTTATACACACCTTTCAGGGCTTGCACTGAAGTTAATCCCATTGGGCCTGCACCATAAATTAATGCAACATCATTTTGGGTCGGTTTTAGTTGTGCAGTTGCATTAGCAGCTATTGTGAAAGGCTCTATCATTACAGCAAATTCATCATTGATTTCATTTGGTATCACATAAGCATTTTTACTTGGTACAACAGCATATTGACTGAATCCGCCATCACGATGAACACCCAAAACAGTTAAAGAGGAACAAACATTAGGACGACCAACAGAACAAGGGTAACAACATCCACAGCTAATTACAGGATCAACAGAAACACGCTCACCGATTCTAGATTGATCAACCCCCTCTCCAACAGCATCAATCACCCCAAAAAATTCATGCCCAATTACTCTTGGATATTTAGCAAAAGGATTATGACCGCGATAAATATGACTATCTGATCCACAAATGCCGGCTAATTTTACTTTTACTCTAACTTCACCTGATTTAGGTTGAGGAACTTCACGTTCCTCGATTACTAATTCATTGGGTTGTTTTATTGCAATACTTTTCATATAAACTCCTTTAACTTACCAATTCCACAAAGTGCCATCTTCTAAACGAGCAATTGGCAAATAAGCGGGGTTGTATGGATATTTAGCGGCTAGTTTTTCATCAAAGTCGATACCTAAACCTGGTTTGTCACTTGGATGCATATAACCATCATTGAAAGTCCAATTTGGAGAAAAGACTTCTAACATCTGTTCTGAGTAACCCATAAATTCTTGAACACCAAAGTTAGGCACCCACATATCAAAATGTAGTGCTGCGGCATGACAGATTGGTGATAAATCAGATGGTCCATGAGAGCCAGTTCTAACTTGATAAAGCGCAGCAAAATCAGCTATTCGACGCATGTGAGTGATACCACCAGCATGAGTTATTGTGGTTCGAATGTAATCGATGAGCTGTTCTTCAATCAGTTGTTTACAGTCCCAAATGCTGTTAAATACTTCACCAACAGCAATGGGTGTTATAGTGTGTTGACGAATTAAACGGAAGCATTCTTGATTTTCAGCCGGTGTAGGATCTTCCATCCAAAATAGACGATAATCTTCAATACTTTTACCAAAACGCGCAGCTTCAATTGGAGTTAAGCGATGGTGCATGTCATGCAATAGATGTTCGTTAAAACCGAATTTGTTTCGCACTGCTTCAAATAATTTTGGCGTAAAGTCTAAATATTTATCCGTTGCCCAAAACTGTTCTTCAGGATAATTGCCACGCGTAGCGGGTTCGTATGCAAGATTTTTCCCTTTACTTTGACCATAAGTCGTTTTCATTCCAGGTATACCACATTGCACTCGGATTGCTTTGAAACCCATCTCTTTATGTTTAGCATAATCATCTAACGCTTCTTCGATATCTTTACCAGTGGTATGGCAATACACCATTACGCCTGTACGTGAAGCACCGCCCAATAATTGATAAAGTGGCATATTGGCAACTTTACCTTTGATATCCCATAACGCCATATCAATTGCCGATATCGCTGACATTGTCACTGGACCACGACGCCAATAAGCGCCTTTATAAAAATATTGGAAAATATCTTCAATTTGATGAGGATCACGCCCAATAAGTTGAGGGCAAAGATGATCTTTAAGATAAGATGCTACTGATAGTTCTCGCCCATTAAGCGTTGCATCACCAACACCATAAACGCCTTCATCGGTGGTTATTTTTAATGTGACAAAGTTTCGACCCGGACTGCATACAAAAACTTCTGCTTTTACAATTTTCATTGAATACCTCGTTAATAATTTGTGCAGCACCAAATTAATCGATCCAATACTACCATACAAGTAGATTAGAATGTTTTTGTGAGAAAGATCACATTAAGGAGGAGAGATCGTAAAGAAATTGAGGTTTAGCAAATGTTTTAACTATAGATTGGAATGCTGAAAAAATAGTGAATTAGATAATTATCATCAAATTATTAATTTGATTTTAAACAAGATTATCAAAATTAATATTGATATATTTGGGATAGATAAAAAAATGTAGTATTGAATCAATATTACATTTTTTTATAAAAATATTTATAAATATCAGATTTGATAGAGGATCTTATAGATAACAATATTTATCATGAGCGAAGATGTATCTCCTCATAGTTGCATTATTTATCTCGCCATAAATGTTCATATTTATGACCAGTAAGATTTTCAACAACTTTACGTGTCTGTTCTGAAACATCATTTTTTGAACCATTATTTTTTAAACGTTCTATTTCTGCGACCAAAATTGTGTGAGTTTGTTTATTTAACTTAAAGGTTAAAGCATAAATTAACGCAATTAATAATAAACCAACTGTACCACCAACAAATAAAATACTTATGGTATTTATTGCTTCAGCACTTTGTTGAGTACTTCCTTGCACAAAGCCACCCTTTTGTAGAATTAATCCCACAATAAACGTTGCAATAGCAACCGTTGTTTTGCGACCAAATGTCATTACAGCAGCAAATAAACCTTCTCGACGTTGTCTGGTGAGCATTTCGTCAATATCAGGAATAAATGGGAACACATTCCATGGGGTAAATTCTAAAATACAACGACCAGCTTGATAACAAATCGCTACAATATACAACCACCAGATTTTGGATGACGGATCGACTATATATACTGCATAAAAACCAAGAATGCAGATGATCATAGTTGTATAAGAGAAAACATACAGCTTTCCTGGACCGTATTTTACCATTGCAACACCAGCCAATAATGTTATTGGTAACCCTATAATACTTAACGATAATAATCCACCAGCAAATGACGAAGAGACACATAAACAATAGACACAAAAGAAGACAAAAACCGTATTAAAAATATCTTTTGCTGTAAATGAAAATAAATAGATAGCTAAATGACGACGAAAAGCTTTAATATGAAATGTAGATACATAATCCTTAACTAGTTGTTTAACAGCACTTACTTTTTCAGAAAAACTCTTTTTGTTCACACCTTTTTCTTGATGCTTCAACATCTCTGGAGTCAGCTCTCGTTCCCACGTAACTTTATATGAAATAAATACACAAACAGCAAAAATAATCGCAAAGAAAAGTCCATTAATAAAATAAGCGTAAGCATTATTTTCACCAAAATTATGAATTAAAATACCCGGCACTAAAGTTGCTAAGAAAGTTCCACTCGCAGATAAAAACATCCGACCTGTAGATAATTTGGTTCGATCATTATAATCTTTAGTCATTTCTGAGGGTAATGTTTCCCAAGGAATCAATACAATAGCTGCAACAATTTCAAATACTAGATATACGGTTAAATAAAACCAATAATTCATCCCTGTTATCCAAAGTAAAACATAAATCAACATAAGAGGAGAACCAATTAGTAAGAAAAACCGTCTTCTACCAAATTTTTGTCCTAATTTGTATTTGTAAAAATTATCGGTAAAACTACCCATAAATAAACTAACGATTGCATCAACAATTCGTGCAATTGCCACAATAGATGCTGCCTCAATAGGCGTTAATCCTACAAAGGTGGTATAAAAAAAGAGTAACCATGCTCCAATGATGGTAAAGGCGCCACCCCCCATAATATCCGTTAAACCATAACCGATAGCGATTGGAATCGTCACTTTTTTCTTGTCACTAACCGCATTATTCATATTCTATTCCTTTTTAATCAATTCGTCGTTTGGCGTAAAAATTAATGATTCGCTATATATTTTTTAATTATTAATTTTGATTTCAGCTAATTTGCTAATGAAACCACTTCACGCCACACTTCAGTATCAACAGGAATACCATTGGTTAGATGATCTTTACGTGTTTTTATTGATAATTCACCTGGATAAAAAACTGCTTTTTGTCCTTCAGCCGGTGTTGATGTATTAACATATTGAGTAATACTATTAACCATCTGTTCGTTAAATTCTTTGCCACCTAATTGAGATGGGTCAAATACCATAAAAATCTGACTAGCACCAGTACAGCTTCCTTTTTGAATCTTATCAATTTCATTAGTTGGATTGCCCATCGATAAAAGTGCAGCCATTGCATCTAATACGATAGCCATACTTGACCCTTTCCAATATCCAGTTGGTAGAATTCGCATTGATTCTTCTATTGATCCTGGATCATCAGTTAATTTTCCATCTTTGTCATACCCACCTGGAAACGGAAGTTTCTCACCTTTTAAGCGAGTGACTTGAAGCTTACCATATGCATATTGTGACATCGCCATATCAACAACGATTGAACCATCTGAACTCGGCACTGCCATCACGAATGGATTATTGCCTAAACGTGTATTTTTTGCTCCCCACGCAGGCATACACGATTCGGTATTTGTCCAACACATTGCCGCAAATCCCTTTTCTACAGCTTTCCAACCGTAAGTTCCGCCTCGCATCCAATGAGTTGTATTACGTAATCCAATAATGCCAACAGCATGTTTTTTAGCTAATTCAATTGCTTTATCTAAAGCAAAAAGTGCATTTGTTATTCCGATCCCTTGATTTCCATCATAAACTTCAAGCGCACCCAGTGATTTAACTAAACTAGGTTTAGCGTTAATATCTACCCAACCTTTATTGACATAATCAACAAATCGAGCGACACGATTTAACCCATGGGAATAAACCCCGTCAGAAGTAGATTCGGTATGTATATGTGCACATATTTCTGCTTGTGATTCAGATAATCCAGCATTAAGAAATGCTTTTTTTATAGTCGTTTTCATTTCTTCAAATGTTATTTTTTGCATATTTGTATCCTCACATAAATAGACCTGTCGAAACTTTTATTAATGTTTAGTTTTGGTGAGTTTAATAATTCAATCAAAAAAGGAGTCATAAAAACATCTAATTTATTTGTTGTTTTTATTAAATAAAGCCTATGTTGATTGAATTTAGGGAAAATATAATAAAATATACTACCATACAAGAATAGCTGTAGGCTTTTGTGAGGGTCATCACAAAAAGAAGGTATTTTTGTCAAAAAATTTCAGGTTATGGGTACGTTTAAGTAAAAAAATAGGAATAAAGTAATATTAAGTTAGTAATCATCTCTTATTAGTTCTTCTTGCTTGTATAATGGCGTCAATAATAGTTAGATTTAAACTAAACCTAGCTTGATTAATCAAACAATGAAATGAAATTTTTAATCATAATGCCGGCAATGGTGACTTGTCATTTATAATGATGATTTCCATAATCACCAAGTTGACAAAAAATTCTTTTTTTAATTAATGGAAGATATTTTGATACTATTAATAGATAACTATGATTCTTTTACGTTCAATATTTACGATTATTTATGCCGATTGGGTGCAAAAGTCCAAGTGATAAAAAATGATGAAATGACCGTTGAACAAATAAAAGAGCTAACCTTTTCTAAAATAATTATTTCTCCTGGTCCAGGAACGCCCGATAATGCTGGAATATCACTAACAGTGATTGCCGAATTTGCCAACTGTTGTCCAATATTAGGTATCTGTTTAGGTCATCAAACAATTGCACAGTATTATGGCTATTCCATTTGCAAAGCACCTATGCCTATGCACGGTAAAATCGATGAAATTATTCATGATGGTCAAGGATTATTTAGAGGCATTAAAAACCCTCTTTCTGTAGTTCGCTATCACTCTTTAATTGCTGACGATAATTTATCTCATACAAAGTCACCTCTCATGGTTACCGCTCGTAACAAACAAGGATTAATTATGGGATTACGACATAAAACATTACCCATTGAATCCGTGCAATTTCATCCAGAAGCAATTAAAACAGAATCAGGTTTACAAATGATTCATAATTTTATTTATGAGTAATATTAATATGAAAGTTTATATTGATTTTGAAGGTCAACAGAAATGTTTTTCTGATCCTATTACGATTTTGAGATCCAACGATTACACCACGGTTAAACAACAATTAGATGCAATCGAAAAGTTCACACAGCAAGGTTTTTATGCGGTTGGTTATCTTGCTTATGAAAGTGCAATGGGATTTAATCAAGTAAATAAAACCAAGAATATCCAAAAATCAGATGATGCACTACCTGTACTATTATTTGGAATTTATCAAGATTATTCAACAGTTGAATCATTAACAAAAAGTGATTACAAACCTTGTCATTTCGATTTAAAATGTGACACTTCAATCGAAGAATATAACCAAAAAATTGACTATATTCGTGGGCAGATTGAATCGGGAAATACGTATCAAACCAACTACACGATTCAATTTAGTGCACCATTTAATGATAATGCCTATGAGTATTACAAATTTTTACAAGAAAATAACCAAGCGAGTTATTGTGCTTATCTTGAATTTGAAAATTATCAGATTTTATCGATTTCTCCTGAACTATTTTTTAAGTTAGATAATCAAACTATCACAACAAAACCGATGAAAGGAACTGCCGCTCGAGGTTTAAATATTCACCATGATAAACAACAGTTAGAGACATTATTTTCTGAGAAAAATCAGGCTGAAAATATGATGATTGTTGATTTACTACGTAATGATTTAAGCCGAATTGCTAAAGCTGGCTCGGTCGTTGTCCCAAAATTATTTTCTGCCGAAAAATACCCTACCGTTTGGCAGTTGACCTCAACCATTCAAGCCGAGTTGGCTGAACAGGTCAGTTTATATCAAATTTTTCAAGCATTGTTTCCTTGTGGTTCAATTACTGGAGCACCTAAAACAAGCACAATGCAAATCATTGCAGACACTGAAAATTCACCTAGAGGCGTATATTGTGGAACCATAGGTTACATTACTCCCTATATGAAAACTGCAATATTTAATATACCCATTCGTACATTAACAATTCACAATCAGCAGATGCATTATGGTGTTGGCGGTGGAATAACTTGGGATTCAACATCAAACGATGAATATAGTGAAATCTTAGCAAAAACCGCTATATTAAACCGCACAGCAAGGATCCCCCAATATCTTATTGAATCATTACTGTTAGAAAAAGGGCAATTTTTATTACTTGATGAACATTTAACTAGACTTGCTAATTCTGCATGCTATTTTGATTTTAAATGTGATATTGATTCCATCAAATTGCAATTGATTAAATTAGCCAATACAGAATGTGAAAGTATTTGTAAGGTCAGAATTTTACTACAACAAGATGGTCGATGTGATATTAGCAAAGACATTATTAACGTACCAATGGAAATCAATGAAATCACACTCGCACCACAATGTGTGAATAATAAAAATATCTATTTGTATCACAAAACATCAAACCGTGAACATTTTCCGCAACTAACGATAGGTAAAGAATATGTTAATTTTAATCAAAACAATGAAATAACTGAATTTGTAAACGGTAATCTTGTGCTGTTAATTAATAATCAATGGGTTACACCTAAAATTAAATCGGGATTATTGGCTGGTACTATGCGACAATTTTATTTGGATCAAAAACAAATAATTGAAAAAACAATTTTAATCGATGAATTATTAAAGGCTGATAAAATTGCTTTTATTAATAGTGTTCGCAAATGGGTTGAAATTGATGATAAGGTATTTGATCGGTTCAAGCAGATGTTGTGATCTACTATTATTGAAACATTCCGCCAGAATGGTGGCGGAATGTTTTATTAATTTAATATCTTATAGAATTAGCAAAATCTTGCTCTTCTTCTTGCCATCCTTTTGACAACGCTTTAACTAAAGCATCATAACCATTTTTGGCTAATGGAATATGACGTTCAAATGGTTTTGTTTCGATATGATTTTTATTGTTTGTAACAATCCAACGCCCCTTTATAATTGCATCTCCATTGTAACCACCATGAAAACCATCAATAAAAAGTTTAACGGTTAATGTTGGAGTTGCTAGCGACTTACTCGAAATCAAATAATCTGGCAGTAACAAACTTAAATCTTGTACTAATCGTTCTTCAAGCTGTTGAGAAAGCGTCGAAACCCATAGATTATTTATAGCTGTAACATATTTGATATCTTCTGTTTGCAAAACAATACCAGATTTATTTAAGAAACTGGCTACATCAATGGAATCGATCTTTATAAAACGATTAGTTGATTTCATTGTTTTTGGTGTTTGAACAGGCAAATTACTAGCTAATTGGAAATAACTTTTATTTTCCGTGTTTGCTGAACAGCCAACGAGTAACATAAATGCAGTTCCACAAAATGTTATAAGGAAATTTCGCATCATTTTATTCATTACTTTTTACCTTTCGCTTTCGGTTCTTGGTCTTTCTTATTTGGAGCAGAGAAAATCAACGCATTACTTTTATCATTAAGTGTATTAAGTAATGGTGTTAATTCATCCATCATTTGCTGAACTTTTTGCAGACTTTCATTCATTTGCTTATTAAGTTCTGAACCTGGTTGTATACCTTTCAGAGTTTCGTTTAACGTTCTTAACGTTTCTTGTAAATCGCCAGGCATATTTTGCATTTCATTACTTGCCATAATTTGATTTAATGAATTCATTAAGCGCTGAGTTGAAGCTAACGATTTATTAAATTCCGTCATGGTATTATTCAGTGGTAAATTATTGAAATTATCTAATAACTGCATCACTTTGGCTTGAATCTGTGCAATACCTGTTGATGTTGTTTCTATAGTGTTATAACCGTAGAGATTACTTGATTTGGAGTTATATTTATTTTTTAATTCAGGATAAAAATCAAGATCAATAAAAAGCGCACCTGTAAACATATTTGAAGTTTTTAACGAGGCTCTTAAACCATTTTTTTGCTCATCCATAATTAAGGTCGCAATATCGATCTTTTCATCAACCAACTCAGATAAGCGATCGGGCTCGATCCTAATTAATACGGGTACTTTTTGATTTAAGATAAATGTTTTATTTAACATTTCAGCTGTATAAAATGGTACTTTAGATACCGTACCTAGCCGAATACCATGATACTCAACAGGCGCACCTTCAACCAATCCAGATATGGATTCAGAAAGCATAATCAGAAATTCTTTATATTCTGTATATTGTGAATCTTGAATTGATTTTTTATCTTCATATAATTTATATACGGCATGTTGCTCTGCGGGTGCGCCTAATTTAGAACCATCAGGCAAATCAAAACTAATACCACCCGACATTAATATATCTAAAGAAGGCACGTTAAGACTTGCACCCGCTGAAGAAAATGCTAAATCAATGCCTCCTTCTTTCCAAAAACGAACATTTTGAGTGACTAAAGCATCATAAGGTTTGGTGATAAAAACTTGATATTTCATTTTACGTGAATCAATATCAAATTCAGAAGTTTCAACATTACCTACACGATAACCATGAAACATCACGGATGCCCCACGCGGAATCACACCGTTTTGATCACTTTCAAGATTAACTCGAATGCCCTTAATACTTGGATCTGATAATGGTGGGTTATCCGATAGTATAAATGGATTATTTTTGAAACTATGTGTATCGTTTCCGGATGCTAACTCAATGTAAACACCAGATAAAATAGTCCCTAATCCTGTTACACCATCACGACCAATCTCTGGTTTGACAACCCAAAAAATAGAGTCATTTTTAAGCAGTGGTTCCATATCATTATAGATTCGACCTTTAATAACCACTTTTTCAAAGTCTTCTGATAACGTTACTTCATCGACAATACCGATATCAACACTGCGGTTTTTAATAACGGTTTTACCTGCTACAATACCACTTGCATCTTTGGCAAGTAAGGTAAAAGAAGTCCCTCTATCAGTATAATGAGAATAGATGATCCAAAGACCTACAATTGCAGTAACAATTGGAATAATCCATATCGCCGAGATGGCTCTAATTTTGATGATTTTCGCTAATTTACTTGATGTTGCCATAGTGTTCCTATTTATTATAACTTTTATTTGGAGAATGATCCCAAATTAAACGCGGATCAAATTTTTGCGATGCAATCATAGTGATAATCACAACAGTTGCGAAAAATGTAACGCCTATATCAGGATAAACCCCCATCATTTGTTGATTTCTAACTAGTGAACAAACAACTGATACAACAAATATATCAATCATTGACCATTTACCAATAAATTCTACCGCGCCATATAGTTTTTTCATTTTTAAACAATTATGTTTATTTTTCTTTTTCACAGCTATTGCAAAATAGCAAAGCCAACTTAATGAAATTATTTTCAAAATTGGAATAACTATACTGGCAATAAAAATAACTAATGCCACAGGTACATCACCCGCTTGCCACATATAAATAACACCATCCATAATTGTCGACGTTGACGGTGAACCAAAAACGACCGTTATCATAATCCCAAATACATTTGCAGGAATATAAATAATTAATGAAGTGACCAATAATGCTATTGTCCACTGTATTTTGTCACGATTTCTTACGGCACTTTTCTGTTTACATCTTGGGCATTTGACATAAGCTATTGGCATCATGGCATGACAACAACCACACAGCTTCAAATTTTGACTAATTGCCGTCTTACCGACTTTTAATGGTGCTTGAGCAAAATTATTGGTATTAATCTCTTCCCAAATTGTTTCAGGTGAAAAAATTACTTGTGCTTTTATATAAAAAAATACAAATAAACAAAACGCCCAAAAGGTACTTGTAACACCTATACTGCCATAGCTCATTAGTTTTACAAAGCTAACCAAAATGCCTGTTATAAATATTTCAGGCATACACCAATGTTTAAATTTTTCATAAATAATTAATAAATCTCTTTTGCGATATTTTGACACTGTAAACTTTGAACAAAGCAAACTAATAATTAATAGATTTATTATGGGGAAAATTAAAACAAATAAAATAAATAGCGCTGAAATATAACTATATTTATCAAAAAAAAGAGTTTTGGGTATATCTAAAACACTTACACCATTTAAATTACCAACTAGGCGAATATCAATAAAAATAAAACCACAAGCAACAATAATCATAATGAGTGAACAAACAGCATACATTGCGGCTCGAAATTTCATATTAATGCTTTTTTTGGCTAATGTGGTATTACAACGAGGACATATAGCTTTATGCCCTATTGTTATATCGGATAATTCTATGACCAAATCGCAGTGCGAACATAAAACATATTGTTGCTTATCAACAGTCATTATTTCCCTTTCATTTGATAATTATTTTAAATGTAAAGATGTTTCAGATTAGCATAACCTTTAAGTAAATAATTGATAAATTACTTTTACTCAATTTCTAGTGGGATAACTACTTTTAATATACAACAATGACTAAAACTTCTTCTTTGCTCATCATATCAAATGCCATTTTTTTATGAAAGTATTACCTACTCCTATTAGCATAATTTGATTACTTGATTTTGAGTATTTCAGTTGGTTAAACAATATTTTTTACACGCTGAATCTAAAATCTCATCTCAAAGACAAAATACATAAAATCTCATAATAACTTTATACAAAGTTATATCGCCATCAAATCCATTTATCGGGTTACATTTAATCTTGAATATTATCGTTTCGTCACCATTTGTTACAATCAAATAGACGATAACCAGTAATATTTTGAAAAAAATTGTGAAACATTTCCCATTATTAATTAAATGATTATTGGATATAAAAAAAACTTGATACTGTATAACAATACAGTATAATGTATGTCAATATACTAACTCATTGGAATTTTATAATATGAACGAAAACAAACAACGAGCACTTTCAGCTGCATTAAGTCAAATAGAAAAACAATTTGGTAAAGGTTCTATTATGCGTTTAGGGGATACCCAAACGTTAGATGTTGATTCTGTCTCTACTGGATCTTTAGGACTCGATATTGCATTAGGTATTGGCGGCTTACCAATGGGTCGAATCGTTGAAATTTTTGGACCAGAATCATCAGGTAAGACAACATTAACTTTATCAGTTATCGCCCAAGCGCAAAAAGAAGGTAAAACATGCGCATTTATTGATGCTGAACATGCTTTAGATCCAATTTATGCGGCTAAATTAGGTGTGCAAGTTGATGATTTATTAGTTTCTCAGCCTGATACTGGTGAACAGGCACTTGAAATTTGTGATGCCTTAGTTCGTTCTGGTGCTGTTGATGTTATTATTGTTGACTCAGTAGCAGCATTAACACCTAAAGCAGAAATTGAAGGCGAAATGGGCGATTCTCATATGGGATTACAAGCTCGTTTAATGTCACAAGCTTTACGTAAATTAACTGCAAATATCAAAAATGCTAACTGTTTAGTGGTATTTATCAACCAAATTCGTATGAAAATTGGTGTAATGTTTGGTAATCCAGAGACAACTACTGGTGGTAATGCACTTAAATTCTATGCATCTGTTCGTTTAGATATTCGACGCATTGGTGCAGTAAAAGAAGGTGAAGATGTCATTGGTAGTGATACACGTGTAAAAGTGGTGAAAAATAAAGTTGCTGCACCATTTAGACAAGCTGAATTCCAAATTCTTTACGGTTGTGGTATTTCTAAAGAAGGTGAATTGATTGATCTAGGTGTTAAACATAAATTAGTTGATAAAGCAGGTGCTTGGTATAGCTACAATGGCGAAAAAGTGGGTCAAGGCAAAGCGAATTCAATCAAATTTTTACAAGAACATCCAGAAATAGCCAAAGAGCTTGAAACAAAACTACGTGATTTATTATTAAATAGCCCTGCCGTTTTTGCTGCGGATGACGTAGATACTACATCGGAAGATGAAAGCTTTGAATAATGGACAAAAAACTCAATAAATTAATTTTAAATAAAGCTGTGCAATTACTTGCACAGCGCGATCATTCATCCTACGAACTAACGAATAAAATTATCCAATTTTTTACAAAAAAAATAAAATGTTCAGAGGATGAATACTATGAGCAATTAAATCAACTTAAAATAGAAACCGCTGATGTCATTCAATATTGTACTAATCAGAATTGGATGAACGACACACAATATATTGAAAAATATATTGTTATGCGCGCTAATAAAGGTTATGGAAGATATAAAATTGCCATGGAATTAAAACAACGCGGTCTATCCACTGACTTAATCCATGAACTTTTACGTATATTAGATATAAATTGGGTGTATAATGCCCATAAGCAATTATTAAAAAAATTTAAACAAGTTAATGTGAAAAATATCTCGGAAAAACAGAAAGTAACGCAATTTTTAGTTACCCGAGGTTATACTCAAGACGATATAAAAGATGTGTATAATTTATTGACTTAAATTTTGATAATATCTAAAATACACGAGAATTAAATTATTCAATACCCATTAGTTAAGCTCACTAAGTCAATTTATTTTTCCTTTTATTTGCATGTAATATTAGCTAGACCAACTGTATTATAAAGAATATTTTACCTTTCTTTACTTTTCAACTTTAGTTGTAACAGGTATATTACTATGTTTAAAAATTTATCGTTTATATGGATGCCTAAATGAAAAGCACTGCAGAAATTCGTCAAACTTTTCTTGACTTTTTCAATAGCAAAGGACATGAAATTGTAGCAAGTAGTTCCCTTGTTCCTCATAATGACCCAACGCTATTATTTACTAACGCTGGAATGAATCAGTTCAAGGATGTATTTCTAGGGATAGAAAAACGCCCTTATACTAGAGCAACAACAGCACAACGCTGTGTTCGCGCTGGTGGTAAACACAATGATTTGGATAATGTGGGTTATACTGCTCGACATCATACTTTTTTTGAAATGTTAGGAAACTTTAGTTTCGGTGACTATTTTAAACATGATGCGATCCATTTTGCTTGGGAATTATTAACCAGTAAAGAGTGGTTTAATCTTCCTAAAGAGAAATTAACTGTCACTGTTTATGAAACAGATGATGAAGCATATGAAATTTGGGAAAAAGAAATTGGTATACCCAAAGAACGTATTGTGCGTATTGGTGACAACAAAGGTGCTCCCTATGCTTCAGACAACTTCTGGCAAATGGGTGATACAGGGCCATGTGGACCGTGTACAGAAATTTTTTATGATCATGGTGATCATATTTGGGGAGGACCTCCAGGCAGCGCAGAAGAAGACGGTGACCGATTCATTGAAATTTGGAACATTGTCTTTATGCAGTTTAATCGTCATCCTGATGGCACAATGGAACCATTACCTAAGCCATCAGTCGATACGGGTATGGGCTTAGAAAGAATTGCAGCTGTTTTACAACATGTTGATTCCAATTATGAAATTGATTTATTTAAGAAATTAATTCATGATGCAGCACAAGTAATTCAAACGAAAGATTTAGAAAGTAAATCTTTACGTGTTATTGCTGACCATATTCGTTCTTGTGCATTTTTAATTTCTGATGGTGTATTGCCTTCTAATGAAGGTCGTGGCTATGTTTTACGTCGCATTATTCGACGGGCTGTGCGTCATGGACATATGTTAGGTGCTAAAGAAATATTCTTCTACAAATTAGTTAAACCTCTCATTGATGTAATGGGTAGTGCAGCAGTTGAATTAGCGAAAAATCAAAAAATAGTTGAAGACGCACTTAAACTTGAAGAAGAGCAATTCTTAAAAACATTGGAACGAGGATTATTTTTACTTGATCAAGAATTGGTTAAAATTACCGATTCGGTATTGCCTGGTGATGTTGCATTTAAACTTTACGATACGTTTGGTTTTCCATTAGATTTAACCGCAGATGTATGTCGCGAAAAAAATATCACCATTGATGAAGATGGATTTAATCAATGCATGGAAGAACAACGTAAACGTGCTCGTGAATCAAGTACTTTTAGTGTTGACTATAGCAATGTGATTAAACTTGATGATAAAACCGAATTTTTAGGTTATCAAGCTACCGAAGCATCAGGGAAAGTAATTGCCATTTTCCAAAATGGTCAAAAAGTAGAAAATGTCAATGCTGGTGATGAAGCGATTATCATCTTAGATAAGACACCATTTTATGGAGAATCAGGTGGACAAATTGGTGATAAAGGTTTATTAACTTCTGCAAACGCCGAATTTACTGTTTTAGATAGCCAAAAATATGGCAAAAGTATTGGTCATATCGGTAACCTTGTTAAAGGTTCCCTTAAAGTTGGTGATTTAGTAACAGCGGCAATTGATGTTGAGTTAAGAGAACGTATTAGACGCAATCATTCAGCAACCCATTTATTACAAGCTGCATTACAACGAATTTTAGGTAACCATGTTCATCAAAAAGGTTCTTTAGTGAATGACAGCTATCTGCGTTTTGATTTTTCGCATAATCAAAGCATCACACAAGAACAAATTGTTGAAATTGAAAATCTAGTTAACCAGCAAATTCGTTGTAATCTACCTGTTGACGTTGAACTGATGCCAATAGATGAAGCTAGAAATAAAGGGGCAATGGCACTATTTGGTGAAAAATACGAAGATATTGTTCGTGTTCTAACTATGGGCGATTTCTCAATTGAATTATGTGGTGGTACTCATGTAAATAGAACGGGCGATATAGGTTTATTTAAAATAATATCTGAATCAAGCATCGCTTCTGGAGTTCGCCGTATTGAGGCAACCTCTGGGCAAAATGCGATGGATTTTATACACCATGAAGCAAATTTATTAAGCCAAATTGCACAATTGGTTAAAAGCGATAAATCAGCAGTTTTAGTTCGTGTAGAGCAGTTGCTCGAACAAACTAAACTACTTGAAAAAAACATCGAGCAATTAAAGGCGCAAAAAGCTAGCCAACAAAGCGCACAATTAATTAATCAATGTGAAAAAATCAATAATAAAAATTTACTAATTGCTAAACTTGATAATGTCGAGGCAAAAGTATTACGTACTATGATTGATGATCTTAAAAATCAATTAAAAACAGGCGTAATTATTTTGGCTGCTGTTAATGATGACAAAATCAATTTAGCCGCTGGCGTAACAAATGATTTAATCAATGTTGTCAAAGCTGGTGAATTAGTTTCCCAATTAGCATTAAAAGTAGGTGGTAAAGGCGGTGGGCGGCCTGATTTCGCCCAAGCAGGTGGAATGGATCTGTCAGCATTACCAGAAGCATTGTCTTCAATGAAAAAGGAAATCAGTAATAAATTACAAGCAAGTTAGCCAGTTATATTCTAATATTGGTTAATAAGATATTTATTAATCGAATATTTGAATATTTCTGTAAAATTCCGTCTTTCTGTCCTATTGATGGGGGGCTGACGAAGCTATATCTTAAAATTGTGATGTATACTTAACTGATATTAGGAGATCTAATGTTAATTTTAACTAGGAGAGTAG
The DNA here is from genome assembly GCF_016101285.1 of Gilliamella sp. W8136. Lineage (NCBI taxonomy): Bacteria > Pseudomonadati > Pseudomonadota > Gammaproteobacteria > Orbales > Orbaceae > Gilliamella > Gilliamella sp. W8136. The sequence goes on along the minus strand of NZ_JACFQU010000002.1, from coordinate 94,591 downwards.
GTGAAACACTAATTATTGGTGATGATGTTGTTATTACTATTCTTGGCGTGAAGGGTAATCAAGTCAGAATCGGTATTAATGCACCTAAAGAAGTCTCAATTCATCGAGAAGAGATATACAATAGAATTCATCAATCTCAGAACAAAAATGATGAATTACCCGAGCCCAAAGAGTAATTTTGGGCACGAAATAAACAACTAGCACGCGTAAGCAAAAAAATGTTTGACTTATTTTTTGTAAAACGTAATATGTGCGCCACGACATTATGATTTTGTTGTTCAAGCAAAGTCATAATGTTTTTGGTGAGATGGCCGAGAGGCTGAAGGCGCTCCCCTGCTAAGGGAGTATGCGGTCAAAAGCTGCATCGAGGGTTCGAATCCCTCTCTCACCGCCATTTTAAAAAATTAAAATATGCATCCGTAGCTCAGCTGGATAGAGTACCCGGCTACGAACCGGGCGGTCAGGGGTTCGAATCCCTTCGGATGCACCATTTTAACAAATTCAAAATGCATCCGTAGCTCAGCTGGATAGAGTACCCGGCTACGAACCGGGCGGTCAGGGGTTCGAATCCCTTCGGATGCACCATTTTTTTACGAACTTACACGCATCCGTAGCTCAGCTGGATAGAGCACTCGGCTTCGAACCGAGCGGTCAGGGGTTCGAATCCCTTCGGGTGCGCCATTGCGGTTGAATCCCGATATAATTCTAGTATACTAAGCTCACAAAATTTAATATCTATAATCAATCTACTTTTTGATTTATATGTTTTGTTAACTATATTAGAATAACTGTTAAAGTAGAAAGATATTTCCTTATTAATGAGAATGGACGTTATTTATGTTGGATCCGAATTTACTCCGAAATGAATTAAATGTTGTCGCTAAAAAGTTAGCTCGTCGTGGATTTAAATTAGATGTTGATACTATTAGTCAACTAGAAGAAAAACGCAAAGTACTGCAAGTTGAAACTGAAAGCTTACAAGCACAGCGTAATGCTCGTTCTAAAGCTATTGGTGAAGCTAAAGCTCGAGGCGAAGACATTACAGCCGTACGTGAAGAAGTTAATAAACTCGGTGAAAAACTGAATAATGCTAAAGCTGAGCTTGAAATCTTACTAACTAAAATTAAAGATATCACCTCTACTATTCCGAATATTCCTGATGACTCTGTACCTGATGGTAAAGACGAAAACGACAATGTCGAAGTTTCTCGCTTTGGAACCCCAAGAACATTTGACTTTCCAATCCAAGATCATGTTGCATTAGGCGAACGTTTTGGAGGATTAGACTTTGCTGCAGGTGTAAAACTAACTGGCGCACGTTTTGTTGTTATGAAGTCACAGATAGCCCGCCTACATCGTGCTATCACACAATTTATGTTAGATCTTCACACAGAACAGCATGGTTATGCTGAAATTTATGTGCCCTATCTTGTCAATCAAGCCACTTTATTCGGTACAGGACAATTACCAAAATTTGCAGGTGACTTATTTCACACAAAACCACTAGATGAAGAATCAGAAAGCAGTAATTACGCGCTTATTCCAACTGCTGAAGTACCAGTAACCAATTTGGTTCGTGACGAGATTCTTGATGAAAGCGCGTTACCTATGAAAATGACTGCACATACTCCATGTTTCCGTTCTGAAGCGGGTTCTTATGGTAAAGATACTCGCGGTTTAATCCGTATGCATCAATTTGACAAAGTAGAACTGGTGCAAATTGTTAAACCAGAAGAATCTATGAAAGCTTTAGAAGAGTTAACCGCACATGCAGAAAAAGTATTACAATTACTAGAATTACCGTATCGTAAAATTGTATTATGTACAGGTGATATGGGCTTTGGTTCCTGTAAAACATATGATCTTGAAGTGTGGGTACCGGCTCAAAATACTTACCGTGAAATTTCTTCTTGCTCTAATATGTGGGATTTCCAAGCACGCCGTATGCAAGCGCGTTATCGCAATAAAGCTGATAATAAAACTTATTTAGTACATACGTTAAATGGCTCTGGTTTAGCTGTAGGACGCACGTTAGTTGCAATTATGGAAAACTATCAGCAAGCAGATGGAACAATTAGAATTCCATCCGTATTAGTACCTTATATGAATGGTGTTGAGGTAATTGGATAAATAAAATTTATTCCACTTCATTACATATAGATAATAGCGCTAATCATTAGCGCTATTTTTTATTAACAAAGGTGAAAGAATGATAAAGGGCGTTGCGCTTTCAATATTTGCATCATGTCTTTTTGGTTTACTATATTACTACCCTGTTCTATTACAACCATTGTCAGTTGTTGATATTTTTTGTTGGCGATTATTAACCTCCTTTCCCGCAATAATTATACTAATTATTGTCGAAAAACAGTGGTCAGCTATTATCAATTTATTTATGCGAATTAAACAACAGCCACTGATTTTAATTGGTCTAATATTTTCTTCATTTCTGTTGACCATCCAAATGTTAATTTTTATTTGGGCTCCGATCAATGGACATGGATTATCAGCTTCATTAGGCTACTTTTTACTGCCATTAACGATGGTCATTTTCGGGCAAATATTTTATAAAGAAAAGCTAAGTATTTTTCAAAAAATAGCAGTCGTGCTCGCCAGCATAGGTGTTGTTTTGGAAATTTATATAACTGGCGCGTTTTCGTGGGAAACAGCCGTTATTGCATTGGGTTACCCAATTTACTTTATGACACGCCGTAAATTGCAAATAGAGGGCATTTCAGGGACATTTTCCGATTTCTTTTTTATCTTTGTAGGCTGCCTTATTTATTTTATTTTACACTACTCTTTTAATCAGGTTATAAGTGACCTATCTCACTTTCATATTTTTATTCCAATGCTCGGTATCATTACTGCCATTGCTTTTGCCATGTATTTTGTTGCGAGACGGTTATTACCACTTGGTTTATTTGGATTACTGGGATACGTAGAGCCAGTACTGCTAACTCTTGTTTCGGTGTTATTTTTGCATGAATCGGTATCTAAAGAGCACATCGTTCCATATGGGCTTATTTGGTTATCCGTTTGTGTTTTGGCTTTAGAAGGTGGTATTTATCTATTACGTGCGGTAAAGCGCAAAAAATTAAAATAAATACAAATAAGGCACCATTATAGGTGCCTATTAAGTGTCGATAGCTTATTACTTACTGAATGTTACTGGTTGACCATAACTTTCTATAATCGCTTGGATTCTATCAAGTGTTTCACGAGGAGGCGCTTCTACTCCTTGTAATTTGTATTCATCCCCCATGGTATCCCATTTATAAGCGCCCATCTTATGATAAGGAAGTAGTTCCACTCGTTCAATATTATCCATACCTTCAATAAACTTACCCAGTAAATGTGCTGAGTCGTCGTCGTCCGTCCATCCAGGAACCACTACGTAGCGGATCCAAGTCCGTTTATTAATTTTTTGTAGATGTTTGGCAAATTCAAGAACACGTTTATTAGGTACTCCGACAAGTTTTTGATGGATTTCATCATTGACTTGTTTCAAGTCAAGCATCACTAAGTCTGTGACATCTAAAAGATCATCAACCGTTTGGTCTAACTGTCTAGCATAACCATTAGTATCTAAACACGTACTGATGCCTTCTTCATGGCAGGCTTTAAACCATTCAGTGATAAATTCAGATTGTAAGGTAGCTTCGCCACCTGATGCTGTAACACCACCGCCATTAGGCATGATAAAACTTTTATAAGAAACAATTTCTTTCATCAGTTCTTCAACAGTGACTTCTCGCCCAGCTTTTAAATCCCAAGTGTCACGATTATGGCAGTACAAACAGCGCATTAAACAGCCTTGAAAAAAAACAATGAAGCGAATTCCAGGACCATCAACAGTACCAAAGGATTCAAAAGAATGAATACGACCTTTTATAGGTAGTTTCGTTGTCATAATAATGTTTTGTTCCATAAATATTCTCTAATAATTACTCACATTGCTTTTTGCTTTATATTTTAATTCTTATTCTAACTCAGATAATACTTTGCATACACCAATTGCATTAATTGATATGTTTTGTTTTTGACTAAATTATACAAAAAACAACCATATTTAATAATGCTTGCTGTACTACAATTTTGTTAACTTTAAAACAGCAATTTTTGCTACTTAATAAAAAAATAGCGCCTTAAAGGCGCTATTTAAGTTTAGTTTTTCAGTTAACCAAATTACATTGATTGAGTGAAAGTACGTGTAATAACGTCTTTTTGTTGCTCTTTAGTTAATGAATTGAAACGCACTGCATATCCAGATACACGAATTGTTAATTGTGGATATTTTTCAGGGTGTTCCATCGCATCTAATAATGTTTCACGGTTTAATACGTTAACATTTAAATGCTGACCACCTTCTACAGTAGCTTCATGATGGAAATAACCATCCATTAAACCTGCTAGGTTACGTTTACGTGCATCATCATCTTTACCTAAAGCATTTGGAACGATAGAGAAAGTATATGAAATACCATCTTTAGCGTAAGCAAACGGAAGTTTAGCAACAGATGTTAATGAAGCAACCGCACCTTTTTGGTCACGTCCGTGCATTGGGTTAGCACCTGGTCCGAATGGAGCACCAGCGCGACGACCATCTGGAGTATTACCAGTTTTCTTACCATATACAACGTTTGAAGTAATGGTTAATACTGATTGAGTAGGAATTGCATTACGATAAGTTTTAAGTTTTTGAATTTTCTTCATGAAACGTTCAACTAAATCAACAGCAATATCATCTACACGCGGATCATTGTTACCGAATTGTGGATATTCACCTTCGATTTCAAAATCAGTTGCTAAACCATCTTCATCACGGATCGTTTTCACTTTCGCATATTTAATTGCAGATAATGAGTCAGCTGCAACAGATAGACCAGCAATACCACAAGCCATAGTACGAATAACATCACGGTCATGTAACGCCATTAATGATGCTTCATAGCTATATTTGTCGTGCATATAGTGAATAGCATTTAAAGCTGTCACGTATTGTTTTGCTAACCAATCCATAAAGTGATCTAAACGAGCGAACACTTTATCAAAATCAAGATATTCGTCAGTGATTGGATCTTCTTTAGGACCAACTTGCATTTTTAATTTTTCATCCACACCGCCGTTGATTGCGTATAGAAGAGTTTTTGCAAGGTTAGCACGAGCACCGAAGAATTGCATTTGTTTACCGACAATCATTGGGCTTACACAACACGCAATTGCATAGTCATCGTTGTTAAAGTCTGGACGCATTAAATCATCATTTTCATATTGTAATGATGAAGTATCAATTGATACTTTAGATGCGAATTCTTTAAATCCACTTGGTAAGTGTTCTGACCAAAGGATAGTCATGTTTGGTTCTGGTGATGGACCCATTGTATATAAAGTATTTAAGAAACGGAAAGAAGTCTTAGTTACTAATGTACGGCCATCAATACCCATACCAGCGATAGATTCAGTTGCCCAAATTGGATCACCAGAGAATAATTCATCATATTCAGGTGTACGTAAGAAACGAACCATACGTAATTTCATCACGAAATGGTCAACAATTTCTTGTGCTTCTTGCTCAGTGATTAGACCTGCTTCTAAATCACGTTGGAAATAAATATCAAAGAAAGTCGAAGTACGACCTAATGACATTGCTGCACCATTTTGAGATTTAACTGCAGCTAAGTAACCAAAATAGGTCCATTGAACAGCTTCTTGTGCCGTTGTAGCTGGAGCTGAAATATCAAAACCATATTTTGCAGCCATTTCTTTAATTTGACCAAGTGCACGATGTTGCTCAGCAATTTCTTCACGACGTTGCATGGTCATTGGTAAATCAACACCATTTTCAAAGTCAGCTTGTAAAGAAGTGAATTGAGCAAATTTATCTTGCATTAAGTAATCAATACCGTAAAGTGCCACACGACGGTAGTCACCAATGATACGACCACGGCCGTACGCATCAGGAAGACCAGTAATAACACCTGATTTACGACAACGAAGGATATCTGGAGTATAAATATCAAACACACCTTGGTTGTGGGTTTTACGATATTCAGTAAAGATTTTTTTGACTAATGGATCTAAAGTTCTATCGTAAGCTTTACAAGAGTTTTCAATCATCTTGATACCACCAAACGGGATAATAGCTCGTTTTAATGGTTTTTCAGTTTGTAAACCAACAATCTTCTCTAAATCCTTTTCGATATAACCCGCATCATGAGCAGTGATAGTAGAGATTACACTTGTATCAAAATCAACTGGTGTATGAGTGGAGTTTTCAAATTTGATGCCTTCCATCACTTTGTCCCACAATTTAGTGGTAGCATCGGTAGCGCCAGCTAAGAAAGATTCATCACCCTCATAAGGTGTGTAATTTGTTTGAATGAAATCACGAACATTGACATTATTTTGCCAATCACCTTCTTTAAATCCTTTCCAAGCCTTTGCTTGTACTTCGTTTAAATTACTCATAATTATTAACCTCAGGTTTACAAAAATACCTATTTATCCTCTCCAATATGAGGATAAATATCTTAAAATCAATGTGGTTTACGTAAATATAAAGCCCAATATGGTAGCGCAACAGCTAACCCACCTAAAATATTCCCAATTGTTACAGGAATTAGATTATTTAGAATAAAATGCTCTACAGTTAGATCTTTAAATGTATCTGGTGATACCCCTACTGCAGTCCAAAACTCAGGAGATGCAAAATTATTAATCACAATTCCCATAGGGATCATAAACATATTTGCAATGCTATGTTCAAAACCGCTAGCAACAAACATTGCTACAGGTAAAACCATAATTAACATTTTATCAAGTAAGCTACGTCCAGCATAACTTAACCAAGCTGCCAAACAAACCATCAAATTAGCCAATAAACCAAGAAAGACGGCTTCAATAAAAGTATGGTGTAACTTATGATCCGCTGTTTGCAGGACATTTAATCCCCACAATCCATTAGCAACCATATATTGACCAGAAAACCAAATAACTGTTACAAACAGTATAGCACCAATAAAGTTACCAACATAGACTAAAATCCAATTACGGATCATTTTCTTCCACGTAACTTTATGAGTCATTTTAGGTAATATCGTTAATACCGTTGAAGTAAACAGATCAGCACCACAACAAACAACCAACATTAATCCTAATGAGAAACAGATGCCACCAACTAGTTTGGCTAAACCAAAAGCAACAGTTGCGGTGCCAGTTGTTACGGTAATATAAAATACGAAAGCAATAGAGATAAACACACCTGCAATAATAGCAGATAAAATCGTACTACATGGGTGTTTACTTAATTTGTAGTTGCCAAGGTCTTCGGCAATTTGTGTCATTTGTGCGGGGGAATATGAATCCACAAGTTTATCGGTACTCAAACTAACATCCTCAAAAAAACTAGGGTTTTATGAGACGCATAGTATACTCAAAATTTGAAGTAGATCACGTTTTTTTTATTAAAAAATTTTTAAACCACAAAAATCTTATTTTTTTAAAGATATTACTGCCGATAAAATTATAATTTCATTCTTAGTTCCTTATCTTATCAGTGATAGCTATTATTAGATAACATAATGTTATCTGTTATCTAATATATTACTTACTTTTATCAAATAGTTACGTGATTCTTGAGAAACATGTGATGTGACTAATTTTCGAAAAACTTGTTGTGGTGTCATTGAATTTATAATATCAATTGCGCGATCACGATCATTAGAAAACGTACGCAATACACTACCTGCCCCACCATTATAAGAAGTAATCATTGCATACCTTAAAGATACAGGATTATTAATACCTGCCAAATATTTCGTTTTTAATAATGATAAATAAGCGGTACCCATATCGACATTATTACGAGGATCAAGTAAATATTTCCTAGTTGGTTCTCCGGATTTACCACGTAATTGGAAAATATCACGTCCTGCAGTATGCTGCTGAACTTGCATTAACCCAAGCGCGTCCGAGCGACTTACCGCATAAGGGTTAAAAGCAGACTCGACTTCCATAATTGCTAAAATTAAACGCTCATCAATGAAATAGCGGTTTGAAGCTTCCGTCACCAATGGTAAGAATTTTCTTGCTCGTTCATTAATGTGATTCGGAACCAATTTAATTTCCACATAAGTAATGCTGTGCATGCCCGATGGGCGAATTTTCAAGTTATTAGCCAGCACATAATCAGCAAAATTATTCGCTCGACCACTCCAACGAATAGGTTGCCGTTCTTGGTCTAATACTTGATTGTATAAGAAAGGCTCTTGTGATAAATCTTGACTAATTTTATCATGACGTATGATATCGACAGGTTCGGGCATTAGTAATGTTGAAACTATCGCTTCTTTTAACGATTCTATGGGAGAATCAGACAAAGTTTCAATTGTTATCACACCAGAAACAAAGTTGATATGAACTCGAGTTTGTAAATTATCCTCATACTGAACATAATCTTTTGGGCCAGCGATAAGGACTTCCTGAGGCCCCCAAATTTCTTCTATATTATTCGCATATTGACCAATTAAAATATTGAAAGCATTGGTGTCTTTAATATAAAAATCTTCATTATTCTTAGATGAATTACCACCTGAACATCCATTTAAAAGGCTCATTGCTATAAACAACGTAATGATCTTTTTATTGTTTTTCATGTTATACCTCAGTTTTGGGGTTTATATCCATCAATAACAACTTCTTCACCTTCAAATAAAAATTTAATCATTTCTGCTTCAATCTGTTTACGATGCTCTGGATTCATCATATTAAGTTTATTTTCGTTAATTAACATGGTTTGCTTTTTGAGCCATTCTTGCCATGCAGGCTTTGATATTTCATTGAAAATTCGTTTACCAAGTTCACCAGGATAAAGCTGAAAATCTAAACCGTCTGCTTCTTTTTTTAAATAATGGCAATAAATAATACGACTCATTTTTAACTCTTTTAGATGCAATTAACCAACAGAATTCGATTATACCTGAAAATAATTAAAGAAAAGAAGTAAATTATTGAATATGTTTTGAATTTAAAATTTTTTTACAGATGAATATTAATTCATTATATTTGAATAATTATTTACTTTACTCTGCTATTAATTAGCATAAAATAAATGGTAATTCATTCAATAAAAACAGATAAGGATTTAACAATGCAGCCAAAGATCACACGCCAACTATTTGATAAGATCATTTTACCCGTTTATGCGCCAGCCCAATTTATACCAGTTAAAGGGAAAGGTAGCCGAGTATGGGATCAAAATGGTGAAGAATATATTGATTTTGCTGGTGGTATTGCAGTCAATGCCCTTGGTCATTGCCATCCTAGACTAGTTAAAGCATTGCATGAACAAAGTGAAAAAATATGGCATGTTAGTAATGTTTTTACCAATGAGCCAGCCTTAAATTTAGCACAAAAACTTATTGATAATACTTTTGCTGATCGCATCTTTTTTGCCAATTCTGGAGCAGAAGCAAATGAGGCGGCTTTCAAATTGGCTCGCTATTATGCTATTGAAAAATACAATCCTTATAAAACTAAAATTATCGCCTTTCATCAATCTTTTCATGGACGAACATTTTTTACAGTCTCTGTCGGTGGTCAAGCTAAATATTCAGATGGTTTTGGTCCAAAACCTGCTGACATTATCCATGTTCCATTTAATAATCTGGATGCAGTAAAAGCAGTGATAGACGATCATACCTGTGCCGTTGTGCTAGAACCTGTACAAGGTGAAGGGGGATTAACCTGCGCATCACTTGAGTTTTTACAAGGTGTTCGCGAGCTTTGTGATAAATATCATGCCTTACTCATTTTTGACGAGGTTCAATGTGGAATGGGCCGAACTGGAAGCTTATATACTTATCAACAATATGGTGTAACACCTGATATTTTGACTTCTGCCAAAGCGCTTGGGGGTGGATTTCCAATTAGTGCTATGTTAACAACAGAAGACATTGCTACAGTAATGCATCCCGGCGTCCATGGTACAACTTATGGCGGTAATCCTTTGGCCTGTGCAGTTGGTTGTGAAGCATTCGATATCATTAACACCGCAGAGGTTTTAGAGGGGGTACAAAAACGTCGTGCAATCTTCATTGAGCATCTTGAAAACATTAATGATAAATTTAGAGTATTTCGAGAATATCGGGGTAAAGGTCTATTATTAGGGGCAGAGTTACAACCAGAATTCCACCATAAAGCCCGTGATTTTTTAAATGTTGCAACAGAATTTAAAGTGATGATATTAAATGCAGGGCCAAATGTGTTGCGTTTCACGCCATCGTTAATTATTTCGGAAGAAGAGATTCGAGAAGGCATGATGCGATTAACAAAAGCAGTCGAAAAAGTTGTCAATGCTTGAGTTTTTCTATACAGTAGCGGCATTTAAATCAATTAAGTGCCGTTAAAGCATTTAAAGGATACTTTTTATGACTGATATTCGTCCATTAAATTATGCAAAAACACATTTTATTTTAAGTGCTCCAGATATTTCTCATTTACCCAGTGATAGTGGTGTAGAGGTAGCATTTGCTGGTCGATCTAATGCAGGTAAATCCAGCGCACTCAACACATTAACTAACCAGAAGTCTTTAGCTCGTACGAGTAAAACACCTGGGCGAACCCAATTAATCAATCTTTTTGAGGTAGAAAAAAATTGCCGTTTAGTGGATTTACCGGGTTATGGCTATGCCCAAGTTCCTGAAGCGATAAAACGCCAATGGCAAAAATCGCTAGGAGAATATTTACAAAAACGCGAAAGTTTATTGGGGCTAGTTGTTTTAATGGACATAAGACATCCTTTAAAAGATTTAGATCAACAGATGATTCAATGGGCAGTTTCGGTTGAAATTCCAGTCATGTTGTTACTGACTAAAGCGGATAAACTTGCCTCTGGTGCTGTTAAGAAGCAAGTTAATATGGTAAAAGAAGCCATTTTACCTTTCCAAGGTGATATTACTGTTGCACCATTTTCATCACCTAAACGAGTTGGACTTGAAGCATTAAAACAAAAACTAGATGAATGGTTTAATCAACAGTAACTAGAGGAATCATTCAATGGATAGTTCAGCATTTTCATTTCAATTATTATCACCCGATCTTATTGTCGAGAGTTTGGCTTCAATTGGCATATATATAGATTCGGGTTTAACGGCTTTAAATAGTTATGAAAATCGCGTCTATCAATTTCACGATGAAGAACATAAACGTTATGTTGCAAAATTTTATCGTCCTCATCGTTGGAGTCGAGAACAAATACTTGAAGAACACCAATTTACTGAACAATTATACCGTGCTGATATTCCTGTAGTGTCGCCACTCGTAATCAATAATAAGACATTACATGAATATCAAGGCTATCTATTCGCTTTATTTCCTAGTTTGGGTGGTAGACCCTATGAAATGGATAATCCAAATCAAATGGAATCGGTAGGTACGATGATTGGTCGTATACATCAAATTGGTGCAACTGAAACTTTTTCATACCGCCCAACTATTGGACTTGAGGAATATGTTTATCGCCCGCAAGAGATCTTATTATCCTCAACCTATATTCCCAATAGCATTCAACTCGATCTCAAAACAGTATTGAGCAAGCTGATCAAAACGATTGAACAATATTGGCATAATGATTGGCAACCAATACGATTACATGCTGATTGCCATGCTGGTAATATTTTGTGGCGTGATGATAATGCTATATTCTTAGATTTTGATGATTCTCGTAATGGCCCAGCAATTCAAGATCTTTGGATGTTGCTCTATGGTAATCAACAAGAACAACGCCTACAGTTAGATGAACTGCTTGAATTGTATCAAGAGTTTTATGATTTCGATAAAGAACAACTTAAATTGATTGAGCCTTTACGAGCAATGCGAATAATTCATCATCTGGCATGGATTATTGAGCGTTGGCAAGATCCAGCCTTTCCTATTGCCTTTCCATGGATAACTGATATTGATTTTTGGAAACGACAACTATCTGAATTCAACCAACAGATAAATGCCCTTAAAGCGCCACCATTACAATTGATGTCGATATTCTAAATATTAACTGATAAAGTAAATAATAAATCCAAATAGATTGCGGTTATAAATCCAAAACTTTGCATAAAATTAATTAGTCGATTATTGATTGAGTAATGTTAATAAATTAGTTAAGTCTGGAGAGTTTGCAACCAATTGTTCTTTTTTCAGCTTGGAAAGTTGCTTTATACGATACTCTAATTTTAAAGCGGTAGACCTGTCGCCAACTTTTATTTGATAAACAACATAAATATCTTTATGACCTTTTAGATATTTAGCGCCACGACCATTTTGATGCTGCTGTAACCGCCTAGATACATCTGTTGTGATTCCAGTATACAATGATTGGTTAGATGTTCTAATAATATATAAAAACCATGTTACAGCGTTATTTTGCATAATAATATTTTTTATAACTAAGATACAAATTGGGTATGATAACACTGATTGTGTATAAATATATTTTTATATGCTTTAGTTATTAACTTAATCCGATGTATTTCTTTTAAAAGAAGTCGAGAAGTTTACAAACATTATTAAAATTATTGTAGTTGATTCAAATCTGTTGAACCATGGCTGATAAAGCAAAAATTGATATTTTTCAGTCTAGAAAAATCATTATTAATTGTTTTTAGTAGAAAAATATTTTTTTAGACTAATTGATTTAGTGACATAAATAAAAAGTGAAAAATAGATTAGAAAGTAGATCATGTTATTACTAGTTCCTATTTCTTGGTAAGACAGATAAGTAATTTCTGCCATAGTGGTAATTAAGCAAAGAACAAAATAATAAGATAGAAAAATCGGTGCTTTAGTATTTTTTTTAATGATTAAATTGATTAAAAATACGATAGAAGACAATATCACTAAATAGAGTAACGTTGACAAAATATCAAATTGATATTCAGTAAAATTTAAATATAAGGCATAACTAATAGAAAAAAAGTTAAACAATAATACTGTTAAAATCAGAATAATCGGTATCTTTTTCATCGGTGCTACCTTTCTTTAAATTTTACTCATTTCATAATTTCAAAAGTCTAGTAAATATAAATAATAATACTGTTCTAAACTTCAGCTTTAATAATAACTTTTAATACTGGCTGTTCTGGGTTCGTTGATATATCAATAGCTTCGCTTAATTTATTTAATGGATAAACATGGGTTATCATCTCTTTTGTGTTGAGTTTCCTTTTTTCAAGTAGATCTAACGCCTCAGGAAACTCATACGGTGTAACGGAATAGGTTCCAATAATGGATATCTCATCTTTGAAAAAACGACTGACATCAAGTGTGACTAATTTATTTTTATCAAATCCTGAAAATACGATTATTTTACCAGCTCTTCTTACCATATTAACGGCATCTGCAACTAAAGAGGAAACACCAGCAGCAATAACTATTACATCGACACCTTGACCATCAGTGATTTTATTCACCTCATCTATAATATTTTTTTCCTTAATATTTATTGCATAATCACAACCAACGTTTAGTGCTTTTTGTAATTTAAATTCTGACATATCACTGACAATCACTTTATTGGCGCCTTTAATCTTGGCTAATTGAGCATGTAATATCCCAATTGTTCCTGCTCCCATGATTAAAATACTATCATTTGGTCTAATATCTGCTTGCTTTAATCCATGTAAACAACAGGCAATAGGTTCGATTAATGTAGCTTCTTCATCGGTTACATTATTTGAAACTTTATGAGTTAAATGGTTCAAATGTAATTTAGGGATACGAATAAACTCAGCAAATCCACCGGGATCGATATTATTGGTTCTAAATTGTTCACAAATCGTATAGTGTCCTTTATTACAATAGTGACAAGTAAAACAAGGGACATGTATAGCAGTGATCACTCTATCCCCTATCTCAAACTTGCTAACATTTTTACCTTTTTTGACAATTTCACCGACAACTTCATGTCCTAAAACTGTAGGTTTATTGACTGAATCACCACGAATCTTTTGAATATCAGTACCGCATAAACCACATGCAAGCATTTTTATTAATACTTCATTATCGGAAATTTCAGGAATAGGAAGATCTTCTGTTCTTAAATCATTTTGCTTATAACACACTGACGCTTTCATTTTAATTACCCTTTTTTCGATGGAATTCTAATTGAGTTTTTAAATCATAAAATGGTTGATAATAGTTATTAAATACTTGGTCATAATATTGCGTTATTTGTTGATTAGGCATATATCTGACTATTTGATTTTCAAATTGATTATCAATATCTTTATCTAAATAATGATTTTGATACCCCGCTAACATAACTGCCCCTTTACATACGGCTTCTTTGATATTACAAGATACTATTTCTCTTCCAAGAATATCGGCCTTTAACTGCAACCAAACTGGATTTTTTGCAGCTGCTCCTATCACTTTTATTATTGGATGATGAGTAGAAGTTAGTTTCTCAATAGTTATAAGTATATTTTTTAGTTCAAAACATAATCCCTGAAAAATAGCCAACAATGTGTCTTGTAAAGAACTGTTTTCAGCAAAACCATACCATAAGCCTTTAGAATCAATATTACGTTTCGGAGGGCCACTACCACGTAAATGTGGAATGAAAATATTTAACTTCTGCTTTATATAGTTAATATCGGAGAGTTTATTAAATAGTGATTCGATAAGTAGATCAAAATCTTCATTACTTACACAATAAGTCCGTTTAAACCATTCAATACTATATCCAGCCGAAGGAAGAGATGCATAAAGAGTATATAAATCATCAATTACATATTGACCGTTTGACAAATGACTGTCTAAAAAGCTTTTATCAAAATTAGCTTGTTTAAGTAAAAGCAACAATCCTTCAGTAGTACCCGTCGAATTAAGTATTTCTCCTGATTTAAGTCTAGCGGCTATAGAACCACACATATGATCATGACCACCAATTGATACATAAATAGGCTGACTACAATTAAGTTTACTTGCTAATGATGACTTTAATTTCTCAATATTTTTACCTGATTGAACAAAATCAGAAAATAAGTTATTAATTTTAAAAATTGACGAAATTTTTTCTGACCAACAATGGTTTTTTAAATCATAAACCAAGGTTCTTGATGCTAATGAAGGTTCAGCTTTTTTAACATCAGTTAATTTATATGCAATATATTCGGCTATGCATAACCATTTAACTTTATTTAGGTTAATATCACAGTTTTCTTTTATCCATAAAATTTTAGTTAAACTATAATTACTATGAATAGGAATACCTGTAATGGTATAAAGTTCGTCATCACTAAATTTTGTATTAATATCCGCGAGATTATTTTTTGTCCTTGTGTCATACCATGTGATAGCAGGACCTACAACATCTCCTTTTTCATCAATAAGAACACCAGACTCACCCACACTAGCAATCGCAATATTTTTTACTTGTTCAGGATCAGAAAGTGAGCCAATTATCTCAATTATCCCTTTTTCTAATTGATTGTATAACTCTGTAATATCAAAATCAGAACCATATTTTGTGATTACTTTTGGTGTAACAAAAGAAAAGCTATTTACTAGTTTTAAAGATGGCAATTCAAAAACACACAATTTACAATTTGTCGTCCCAATATCAACGCCAATTGAATACATATCAACCTCCTTATTTACTCTTTTTGTCTATTATTTTCAAGCAAATCAAATGTACACCCAAAATAAAAAATTCAATTTATTTATATATTTGAAACAACTTATCTTTAAAAAAATTGTAGCTTTCCCTATTCAGATAAGTTAACTTATCTGATTTAATACATTAATTAATAATATGGGTGTACGTTATTTTTTAGGCTATATCCCAAGATTTCTTTGTATGACGATACAATATGAAACAAGTCACAAATATTATTGGAATTAAAGCTAGAGCAATATAATTTCCTTCAAATACTTTGACTGCCCAAAAACGATAAGGATTGCCACCATCTAATAGACTTGAAAATTCACCGTCGGTTTTTACTGGAAAATTAATACTTTTTGCAATATTGGTAATAATTGGTGCTACAGATGAAGCAACATAAAGATTAGCAATTAAACAAGGTATACCTATGATAAATGATCTGACGATATTACCACGACAAGCTAATACCACCATTGATATAGGCACCCAAATATTTGTTAAATCACCTAATGGTAATAGTCGGTTGCCAGGTAAAATAATTGATAAAATCAAGCCGACAGGAATTAATAATAATGCAGTGGAAAGTACGGACGGATGACCAACAGCAACAGCAATATCCAAGCCGATGTATAAGTTTTTTCTGTTAGGAAACTTTTTATTCAAAAATTGTTTTACCGCATCAGACAATGGCAATAATCCTTCCATTAACAATTTAACCATTCTCGGCATAATTAACATTACAGCACCAAGATTGATAGCTAAATTTAAAATACCTTTAACATCATAACCTGCTGCAATTCCTATTGCCCCTCCTATCACAAATCCAATCATCATCGGCTCGCCAAATATACCAAATCTTTTTTGAATAGTTTCGGGATCAGCATGTAATTTTTGCAATCCCGGTATTTTATCTAATATTAGATTGCCTAATACACCGATAGGAAAGAAAATGACAGAAGAAAGTGTCGGTAATGATATACCCGGTAATTCAAAATATTTTTGAATCATAGGGGCACACCAATCAGCAAGAATAAAGGTTATTACTGCAGTTATGCCTGCTATAATTAACCCATACATAAAACTACCAGTACTGCTGTAAACTAATGCACCAACAAAGGTAAAATGCCAAAAATTCCACAAATCAATATCAACTGTTTTAGTCCAATTTAGGGTTAACATTACAATATTAATAATAATGGTCATTGGTATTACAAAAGGTGCAATCGGAGATGCCCAAGCAATTGCTGCCAATGGAGGCCATCCCAAATCGATTACTGGTAAATGAATTCCTGCATGTTCAACTAAGTCCGAGGTGGCACTGCCTAGGCTCGTACCCAATAGGTCGAAGATAACAAAAATACCAACAAAACCCATACCAATGGTTAATGATGAACGAATTGCCCGACCTATCTTTACACCTAAACAAAGTGCCATAATAAAGATCACAACAGGCAACATGACGGTCGGACCAAATCGTAATATGTATTGAACAACTTCCAGTAGTTTGTCAGCCATAATCAATCCCCTTTCAAAATCCTAACGATTTCGGCTAGGACATCTTCTTCACCTATTGTAGTGATTAAAGGTACTCCATTGATAATTGGTGTTTTTTCTAACTTATAGGATACTTTAGAAGTCACAATAATTAAGTCAGCCATACCATCTTGAGATTGAACCGTTGCCACATCTGACTGAATGTTTTCGACTTCAATTCCGTGTTCAACACAATAATTTTTGACTTTTTCCGTTGCAATAGTTGAAGTAGCAATACCGCTAGTACAGGCAAAAATAATTCTTTTTTTCATAATGATGCTCCTTATTTCAAAATATCTTTTAAAATATTTTTAATTTCAAATTTGTTATTACTTTCAACTATCTTTTGCAAAATCATGTCATTGCTGAACGATGATGCTAATTTCATTAAAAAAGTTAAATGTGTATCGGATTGTTTAAGTAACAATCCAAATATAATATTGACGGGTAGATCCTCATCAGTCTCTGCATTTTTAAACATAATGCCTTCTTTACTGGTTACAACAAACATGCCATCTTTTTTAACAAATTCGCAGTCTACATGAGGCATAGCAACATTTAGTGTTTTCAACTTAAATCCTGTAGGATGTTCATTTTCCCTTTGAATAACTTTTTCTAAATATTGTTCAGTCACATAATTGTTATCTAATAATTCATGACTTATAGATTTAAACATATCTTCTCGACTTGAAAAGTTTTTGTTTAAAAATATAATATTGTCATCCAATTGTTCTAATTCCATAATGACCACCTATTTTTATTTTAATGATGGATGTTTAATAAATTCATAGATAATATTTTGTTGTAAACTACTTGCTGAACATCACCTTTTGCTTTAAGTAGAACTTTAATAAGATTGTATTCATTATTATTAGCAACATATTGTTTACCAATTGAACTAATATAAGCTCTACGCAAATCACCACCAATATTAAGTTTGACTACATTATATTGACTAATTTTTTGTAAAGTTTGATCATCAATTCCTGAACCTCCATGAATAACTAGTGAGACTGGCGATATATCAGATAATTTACCCAGTAAATCAAAATCAATTTTCGGTTGTTGTTCAAATCCATGAACATTACCAACTGATACGGCAAGTGTTGCACAGCCAGTTCTTTTCACGAACTCAAGGACTTGATTAGGATCTGTTTTACGGTCCGCTTCATTAACCTCATCATCTTCTTTTCCAGTAATAGCACCTAATTCAGCTTCTACAGGGATATTATATCCACCACAAAAGTCGACAACTTTTTTCGTCAATTGAATATTTTCTTCAAAAGGTAAATGAGAACCATCAATCATAATTGAGGTAAACCCAGCTTCAACGGCTTGCCTTACATCCTCAAAAGTTTTTCCATGATCTAAATGTAAACAAAAGGGTGTTTTCATCGTACTAGCTCGATTACGTACCATATCTACAATATATTTGTAACCAGATAACACAATGTTTGTTGGTGCAATTTGAACCATACTTGGAATATTACTTTCCTCAATTGCATCTAATATGGCTAATGTTGTTTCCAAATTTGTTGTATTAAATGCGCCAGCTAAAGTTTTCTGTTTTTTAGCTTCACCTATTAAAGTATACCCATTGACTAATGCCATAATTTACTCCTACTTTCGTCTAAGTGTTGTCCCCAAGTAGTTAACATTTGACTTTAACCATACATTACCAAATTCAATTGGCTGACCATCATCAAAGTAAACTAATTGTTCTAAATGAAGAACTGGAGATATATCGCTAATATTTAATATATCTGCGCGTTCTTTTCCTACCACTCGGGCTGAATATCGACAATCCGAGTGATCTATCTTTTTATGACTAATCCGCTCTAATTCACTAAATAAACTATATTTTGTAAAATCCACATGCTCTATTTCTGGACATAAAGACAAATTGATTCTATTTTCTATAAACATAATTTTTTCGCCATTAACGCTTCTTACCCGTTCCATATAAAAAATGTTCGAATTAACTGGAACTTGTAATTTTCCACTAATATATTCGTTTGCTCTTTCAACTCTTTTAGTAATAACTTCGGTAGTGAACTTAACATGTTGCATCTCTAACGATTCTGCAAATGACTGTAAACCATAGCCTAATTGATAAGAGATATTTTCAGCTTTTACATAAGTTCCTTTTCCTTGAATTTGTTCTAAAACAGATTCATTAATCAATAATTCAACCGCTTTTCTAACTGTGCCTCGACTAACAGAAAGTATGCTCATAATCTCATTTTCTGAAGGAATTCTATCTCCAGCTTTCAAATCATTACGATATATCTGATTTCTTATCCACTCTTTCACTTGTACGTAAAGTGGTGTGCTAGAAAATTTGTTTATATTCATTGGTTACCCCAAAATATTGGCTAAGTTAAATATACATCCATAGACAACTATGTACAACTATGTACAACCTGTTTTTAAACAAAATGTGAACTTAATCACATTTTATTGTTAATTGATAATATTCAGAACATGGATAGCATTTAGCTATCCATCTAATAAAAAATAATTTGTAACTAAATAACAATATAGAATTGTTGAAGAAATATCTTTTTTTTGCAAATGAAAAGTATCAATTTTGACAAAAATTAAAAACAAATTTATTATGAATCATTAACAAAGCCAACACTTTTAAGTTTATGCAAAAATCAATGACTCATATCTCCATTTAGAAGATTTAGATGATTGGGTATCAGACTAGACCAATAGACTATTAATAATTGGTTCTTTATTTTGTCAATTTATATATCTTTTTCTATTAACTTTAAGGAGTAGAATTGAAAATTACTCATTGATCTCTATTGTTTGTCCTAATTCGTATCTTCTTAAAAATTGACAGTTTCATTTACTTTAAGCTTGATAGTGTTTAAGATAAACCAATTTTTTGATGTATCTTGGGACTTAAAATTTGAATAACTTTGCAAACATTATTGAAATTGAACGCGGCGATATGAAGTTCGCTTATGTAGAAAATAATGAAATAAATTATTTAGAACTTTTTGATCAGTTTTTAGTGGAAGAAGGACATCATGAGTTACTTGATCCCAGCGATAAATTAGAACGATATACTTATCTAATTAATCATAATCAAAGCAAATTTATTTTTAAAATTGATGGTGGAGTAGAAGAACGTTTAGAGCGTCGAATTATTGCTAAA
The DNA here is from genome assembly GCF_016101285.1 of Gilliamella sp. W8136. NCBI lineage: Bacteria > Pseudomonadati > Pseudomonadota > Gammaproteobacteria > Orbales > Orbaceae > Gilliamella > Gilliamella sp. W8136. The sequence continues at coordinate 74,228 of NZ_JACFQU010000002.1, read as the reverse complement.
ATTACAGGTGATTTTTATTTCAATTTAATTCATAAGTTAGCAAAAATTTCACTTGATAAATGCGACATCGCTTATGAGCTGTATTTGGTCGCATTTGATAAAAAAACCAAACGTCACTATATGATATTCAATTTTGTTGAAGGTCGTTCCTTGAAATGGGAAGAAATGAATAAATATGGCGATCAAGTAAAGGATTGTATTGAAAAATTACATAGTTATAATTTGGTTTCGAATGACGTACATGGTGGTAATTTTATTTTAACGCCAGAAGGAAAGATTAAAGCAATTGATTTGACCAATTCGGGCTTTATTTGGTTAACTAAGGCCAATGATGCTATCGAGCTAAAAGAACGTTTCAATATCAAAATTAAAGTACCCGTTATGGCAATGGCAATTAAAAAATTTACTCATGGATTTAAAAAATTATCTCGTAAATTACGAGGTAAAGAAGTCTAATATAACAAATGAGAGAAATTTTATTTCTCTCACATTTCTAATTTGCACTTTAACAGTATATCTTATTGAATTAATATCAATAAACGTTCTATTTTTGATTAATAGTCTTATTCCTTATGCAAACACTAGCAAATCAATACGTAAACAGCTAGAATTAATTAGCTTATCCTAAAAAGGGCGTTACATGAAAAAGTTACTTGGAATTTTTACAATATTTGCTTTGCTAACTGGCTGTACATCTCAAAAAATGATGTCAATTTATCAAACTGAAGGAGTAGAAATTGGTCAAAACTCGTCAGGCATAGATATATTGAAGAAATATAGTACATCAAGACCTATCACCATACTTCGCTCTTCATTATCACTCTGCATCGCTCAAGAACTTGATAATAGTCCTGTAGTACTTACTAATGAAAATTATTATGGTTCAAATTGGTGGTCTTATTACAATATGAATAATCATCAATCAATTACTGTCAGTGGTGGTGACACAATAAAACTTGTTGAAGGTAATAATGTTGTTGCTAATGCTGTAACGGATTATCAATATTACTCAAAATATTTTATAAGTTATACTTTAACGACTACTCGTAATAAAAATGGTATCAATTACCTATTTAGTAATATTAAGCAAGCTCAGCAATATACTGGCTCATCAATAAATGATGGATTTGAGTATATCAAAACGGTTGAAAGAGCTCATCCAGACTTGGTTATTGAGGCTCTAAATAAAGAAGTAGATAAAATTCAGGAGTGTTTAGTACGCCAATAAGATTGCCGTAATGTATAAAATTCTGTAAAAAAGTTTGAGGTTAAGCATACGTTTGAGTATATTTTATTTAATTATGTAATTGTTTTTAGTAAAAAATAAAATCATTCAATACAATATATTGTTAGTATAATTATTATTATTGTAGATTATACTTACTTTCCATTGTAAATCAGATGACACCAATATCAATCCCTCCCTCTTATTAAAGTTCTTGTTACTTTATTTAAGGAATCTTTAGCATCATGATTTTTGTTATGCTATTGCGAATTTAAATAACATTAAGAATGTAGTTTATAGTAATGCCATCATTTAAATAATATAACTGTTTAACAAATTCATCGCCGACTTGAATATTACAATAATTAATCTAACAGTCGAATTATTAAAATTTAATGATAATGACTAAATTATTATTGATAATGGTCATTATTATTATATTATTTATGGCTAAATATTCATCATTTAATAAAAAAGGACAAGATAGACATGGATACAAAAAAATTAGTTGGAATTATTATTTTTAGTAGTTTATTAATTGGTTGTGCTAAAGAGTCATCACAAACCATCGTTTCCCCAACAGTCAATAGTTATAATTCACAATATAACGGTGTGAAAACCAGTATTGCTGTAGGTAAATTTGAAAACCGTTCTAATTATCAAAATGGTATATTTTCAGATGGAGTTGATAGGTTAGGTAATCAATCAAAAACATTGCTCATTAGTCATTTACAGCAAACTAATCATTTCAATGTATTAGATAGAACAAATATGGGGGAACTGGCTGCTGAAGCAAGTTATAAAAAGCAAAAACAAAACATAATCGGCGCCAATTATATTATTTCTGGTGATATCACTGAGTTTGGACGCAAAGAAGTTGGGGATCATCAGTTATGGGGAATTCTTGGAAAGGGTAAACAGCAGATTGCTTATGCTAAAGTTAATTTGAACATCATAGATATTAATACATCTCAAGTAGTTTATAGCGTGCAAGGTGCGGGTGAATACAGTTTATCCAACCGTGAAGTTATAGGTTTTGGTGGCACAGCTAGTTACGATTCAACTCTCAACGGAAAAGTATTGGATCTCGCTATTCGAGAAGCGATTAATAATCTAGTTAATGGATTAAATAATGGTGCATGGAAACCTGCAACAAAATAAAAAATTAAAAATCAATTATTAAAGGATTATCATAATGTTAAAAAAACAATATATGACCTATTTATTGTTTTCAGGAGTTTTGTTGTTATTAAGTGGCTGCCAATCTTCAAAGACAATCTATTATTGGGATGGTTATCAAGAAAATCTTTATAACTATAATCAACCTGATAAATCAAGCTATTCTGAACAAATCGTAGCTTTAGAAAAATCCATTGAAAAAGCAAAATCAGCCAATAAACCTATTCCCCCGGGGTTACATGCTCACTTGGGATTATTATATACAACTCAAGGAAACAACAATAAAGCTATCGAACAATTTGAATTGGAAAAAACACTTTTTCCAGAATCCAAAAACTTTATTGAGTTTGTTGAACGCAAATATCAAGGACGTTAATTAATGAATAATAAATTTATTGCTCTATTAGGAACTTTATTCGCACTCTTTATGCTAGTTGGTTGTTCAACACAAAAAGAAAACTACGATTACACCGCATTTAAAGAAAGCAAACCCGCTTCTATATTGGTCTTATTACCAACCAATCAGTCAAACGAAATTAATGCCAGCTTTGGGGTTTTTTCACAAGTAACATTGCCACTATCAGAAGCTGGATACTATGTTTTTCCAGTTAACTTAACTAATGAAGTATTTAAACAAAATGGATTTACCGTTGCTGATGAGATTCAATCGGTTAGCCTAGCAAAAATACGACAAATCTTTAATCCTGATGCTGTTTTATATATCAATATCCAAAATTATGGAACGAATTATCAAGTCATTCAAAGTGACACACGGGTAACATTAGACGCAAAACTAGTCGATGCCCGCTCTGAAAAGATTCTTTGGACTGGCTTTGCATCTGCTTCAAGTTTAGAAAATCAACAATCTAGCAATAGTCTAATATCGAGTTTAATTTCTGCTGCAATTACACAAATCACCGATACTGTCAGAGATCACAGTATTGCAATTTCTGGAGTTGCTACGGCACGATTATTTACACCAAATCCAATAAAAGCAAATGGAATATTATATGGACCTTATGCAACGACTAAAGTAGAAAAATAGATTAATTTAATCTAACTCCATATAAATTAATTTATTTATAGTAAACTCAAGGCGGTATTAATTACCGCTTTTTTATTAAGAAAGTAATTTTGTACTTTATTTTTATTCAATACTTTTAAATAATACGATAAATGTTTATATTGGTTATGCTAATTATGCTCCCTTAATACAACAAAATGCCCAATTAACGGTTATTGAAATACCTAATCACCTTCTTCCTACTATTGAATATAGTATAGCTCTACTCAATCCAACAAATATTGACGCAAAATTATTTATCGATTTTTCACAAAATAAGCAAGCGCAAGAGTGCTTACTTAGATACGGTTTTTCCTAAATGACTATTATTTAAAAATTTAATGTTTTGAAAGATAATTAAATGACTTACATTAATTACATAATTAGTTATATAACTTTCTTATTCTTCTGAATTTTTCATCAACAACTATACTGTTTAAGATTCCAAAGCGAAGTTAAACAATAAAAAGGTTGAGTTATGAGCATGACGAAGGATTTCCAAATTAATAAAATCTACATAGGATCGCTACCCTTACCCATTTTTGCGATTTGTTCAATTATTGTGATTATTGCTGCCCAATTGAATATGTTGCCAAAAACACTGATCGGGGGATTTGCTGTTATTTTACCATTAGGTTGGTTTTTAGGAACCGTAGGTCAAAATATACCGTTTTTTAAAAAATTTGGGGCTCCCGCAATTTTATCGTTAATTGTACCGTCACTATTAGTTTACTGCGGTGTTTTTGATGAAAATACTTTAACAGCAGCCAAAATGTTAATGAAAGACTCTAATTTTCTACTCTTTTATATTGCAAGCTTAGTGTGTGGTAGTATTCTAGGAATGCATAGAGTCATTTTAATACAAGGCTTTATTCGTATGATGATTCCGATGTTACTTGGTATGTGCCTAGCTGCTTTTGTCGGTGTCTGTGTTGCTGTTGCTTTTGGTGATAGTTGGGAACATGCTTTTTTCTACACTGTTTCGCCGGTTATGGCAGGAGGAATTGGTGAAGGCGTATTACAACTGTCTAACGCTTATAGTAATATCCTTGAGCAAGATTATGATAAATTTGTAAGCGCATTAATTCCTGCAACCGTAGTAGGTAACTTTTTTGCAATTACCTTTACCGCCATAATGAGTCGAATTGGCGAAGTCAAACCTCATTTAAGTGGTCATGGTCAACTGGTAAAAATTGAGTTTGATGGATTAGCAGATGCATTAAAAGAAGATAAAACTCCATTAGATGCCAGAGCAATGAGTGGGGCGGTGATGATTTTAGCCACATTGTTCATATTTGGTATGATTTTGGAAAAGATAACTCATTTCCCTGGTCCCGTATTAATGATTATTGCCACTGCATTTGTTAAATATTTCCGTTTATTACCTGAAAGTGTCGAACGTGGTAGTCAACAATGGTATAAATTTATCTCGGGTAATTTTACTTTTCCTTTAATGGCTGGTTTAGGTCTGCTATATATTGATTTAGGTAGTGTTGTAAATGTTTTAACTATTCCTTATTTTATAACCATTATCTCTGTAGTATTTACCGTATCAATGACAGGTTTTGTCTGTAGTTTTTTCCTAAAAATGTATCCTGTTGAAGCTTCAATCATCTCATCATGTCAAAGTGGTATGGGTGGAACGGGTGATGTAGCGATACTGTCAACGGCAAATAGAATGAACTTAATGCCATTTGCACAAGTTGCAACAAGATTAGGAGGGGCTTTAATGGTGATATGTACCACAGCATTATTAAGATACTTACATATGTAGTTGCACAAGTTTATAAAAGTAATGAAGATATATGATTTTAAAAGTAATTAATACAACATAAACAACAAAAATATTAGTTATTAATTTAATAGTTTTTAAGTGTAATCAGAAAGGAATAATCATGACAACAGTTCAAGAAAAAGCTTTAGCCATTAGTAAACAAATGCATGGTAAATTTGAAATCAACTCAAAAGTACCCGTTAATTCAATGTCGGATCTTAGTGTTGCTTATACGCCTGGAGTGGCAGCGGTTTGCACAGAGATCGCACAACATCCTGAATCTGTTTATGAATATACAAGTAAACGTAATTTAGTGGCAGTGATTACCGATGGTTCTGCGGTATTAGGACTTGGTAATATTGGACCAGAAGCAGCTATTCCGGTTATGGAAGGTAAAGCGATATTGTTTAAACAATTTGCCAATGTAGATGCAATTCCTTTATCGTTAAATACTCAAGACCCAGATGAACTTGTTAAACATATTGCTGCGCTTGCACCATCCTTTGGCGGCATTAATCTTGAAGACATCAGTGCTCCACGCTGTTTTGAAATTGAAAAACGTTTACAAGAAATTTTAGATATTCCTGTTTTCCACGATGACCAACATGGCACTGCAATTGTTGTTTTGGCTGCATTATATAATGCCCTGAAAGTTGCAAATAAAAAACTTGAATCAGCCAAAGTGGTAATAAACGGTGGGGGTGCAGCGGGTATTGCTATTGCAGATATGCTATTAGCTGCTGGGGTAACAGATCTGAAAGTAGTCGATAAAATAGGAATTTTATCTGAAGATGATAGTTCTTTACCTTCTCATCATATGGCAATGGCAAAAAGAACTAATCGTTCAAAACAACGAGGAACCTTACAAGATGCAGTAAAAAATGCCGATGTATTTATCGGTGTTTCAGCACCAGGTGTGTTAAAACCTGAATGGGTTTCTACAATGGCAGAAAAATCGATTATTTTTGCTATGGCTAATCCAACACCTGAAATCTTTCCAGAAGAAGCCAAAGCGGCTGGAGCTTATATTGTTGGTACAGGGCGTAGTGATTATCCTAACCAAATTAATAATGTTCTAGCATTTCCGGGTATTTTTAGAGGGGCTTTAGATGCAAGAGCCAAAAACATTACGTTAGAAATGCAATTAGCCGCAGCCAAAGGTTTAGCAAGCATTGTATCGAATGATAAATTATCAGTAGATTGTATTTTACCAAATGCCTTTGAACCAAATGTGGCAAAAATAGTTGCAGAAAGTGTAAAAAATGCAGCTAAATATTAATGATCATTCTGAAATTATCTAATTTATTTCAAATATACCTACTAATAATTTTTTATTAGTAGGTATTTAATACATTAGGACAATGATGGTATTAATAAATTGAATAATAAAAATGAAGTATCTCTTTAATCGATTAACACTAAAAGTTAAACTCATTAGCTTAATTTGTTTAGTATTTATACTTTCAGTTATTGCTCAAAATATTTATATTATCCATGTTGTAAACGATGAGTATTTAACCCATTCGCACCAACAAGTTGAAAATATAGCTAATATAATTTCAACTTCAAATGATTTTATTGATAAAATACAAAACCCGATCCCACAAAATCTAGATTTTATTCAAACAAATACTGAGCAAGTCCGAAAGTTGACGCAAGTTGATTTTGTTGTCATTTTCAATATGCAAGGTGTTCGTTATTCTCATCCTGATAAAAATAAAATAGGTCGATTCGTTGTTGGGGGGGATGAGCAAAGAGCATTAAAAGGTGAGTCTTATACATCAATCGCTAAAGGAACATTAGGTGATTCTGTTCGTGCATTTAGCCCTATTTTTAATGAGCATCATCAGCAAATTGGCGGAGTACTAGTAGGTCAAACCTTAAAAAAAATTGACCATTTAGCAGCAAGGACCAGTCAACCTATTTGGTTATCATTAGTTGCATCCCTAGTCATTGCCATCATTTTAGCCTCATTATTATCCCGTAATATAAAAAAAATCCTATATGGACTTGAGCCATTAGAAATAGCGCAGCTTTTTGAAGAAAGAAATGCAATCATCAGAACGGTTAAAGAAGGGATTGTTGTGGTTAATCGTCAAGGCTTTATTACCCAAATAAATAATGAAGCAAGGCGCATATTACGTATTAGTAATAGTAAAGAGGATATCATTGGACAACAGATTGACGACATCATTCCCAATACTCGATTATATGAAGTCATGATGACGGGTGTTGCTCAATATGATTGTGAGCAAAATATCAATGGTGTCGTGATTCTTACCAATAGAACCCCCTTGTTTGTAAAAGAATCTTTAGTTGGAGCCATTGCTTCGTTTCGGGATATGACTGAGGTTCGACAATTGGCCGAAAATCTTACCGGAGTGAATCGATATGCTGATGCATTACGTTCTCAATCCCATGAGTTCAACAATAAATTGCATGTAATTTATGGTTTAGCATTCAACAATAATAAGCAAGAACTAATTGATTATTTAGAAGAAATAATAGGAAATAAACAAGCCGAATCAAATGTGATTAGTCAAACAATAAAAGATCCTATTATTGCTGGTTTTTTAAATAGCAAATTTAGCAGAGCGAGAGAATTAGGTGTTTGTCTATCTTTAAATGTTGATGGTGAATTAAAACTTATTCCCAATACCTCCGTGACTCATAGTTTAATAACAATCCTTGGTAATCTTATTGATAATGGTTTAGATGCTGTGCAATTTTTGGATGAGAAACAGATAAATGTAAATTTAGTTATATCCAATAATACCTTTCAAATAGAGATTATTGATAATGGAAATGGTATTTCAGAAGAAGATACACAATACATTTTTCAAAAAGGATATTCAACTAAAGGAGATAATCGAGGTATTGGACTTTATTTAGTTTTAGCAAGCATCGATGAGTTAAATGGTCATATTCAATTATGTGATGTAGATAATAAAAAAGGCGCCTGTTTTAAAGTATTATTGCCTCTAAAAGAGATCTACAGGGAGAAAGAAATTCATGATAGAAGTTTTAATAGTTGAAGATGATCCTATGGTTGCTGAATTAAACAAAAAATATTTACAAATGATCTCAGGTTTCAATTTAATTGCCAATGTCAATAATGGAGAACAAGCATTACATTTTATCCATGATAACCATATTGATCTTATTTTACTTGATGTCTTTATGCCAAAATTAAATGGTCTTGAACTTTTACAACATATACGTATTAGTTATCCACAAATCGATATAATTATGGTTACAGCCGCATGTAATACTGGCGATATCCAAACAGCATTACGGTTAGGTGTGATTGATTACATTGTTAAACCTTTTACTTTTGAACGATTAAGAACAGCACTTATTTCATACCAAGAACGAATTCGTTTATTATCATCATCAAAAATACTTAACCAACATCAGCTAGACGATCGTATCTTTGCAAAACCAACTATTCATTATAAAAATCTACCTAAAGGTATCGATAGTCAAACATTAAAAAAGGTTAGAGAGGTAATCATTAGCTATAATAATGAATTCTCAATGAGTGATATTGTTGAATTAATTAGTTTATCAAGAATATCATTAAAAAAATATCTTGATTATTTGGAAGAACTAGGCGAACTTGAAAGTTATTTAACTTATTTATCAATTGGCCGACCTGTAAAACGTTATATCTATCAAAAGTAAGTTTTTTGTTATCAAATAAGTAGATATTAAGCTGAACCAATAAACGTACAACTTGAAACTCATTGATTATCATTCTCAATAGTTTATTATTTTATTTCCTTATAATAATTTTTAAATAAAACAATGAAAATCAAACTTATTTCTTTTCTAATAACAACGGTATTTGGCGCAAGTTATGCTCAAGCATATAATTATGATGCATCAACAGATATAAAGTTGCCTTTCAACCAGATCAATGAACGCTATTTTCTCAAAAACAGCAGTAATCTACCTATCAATATTACGACATCTGATGACTTGACCGTTAATAGTGAAGGATCATTTCATCTCGGTTTTACCGGTAAAACCGCAACAGAACCTGCTTCGATTGCTAACGGTGATATAAATATGAAAGTTAACGGTAATTTTCATATTTATAATGATACTTGGATTGGCAAATTCGATACAAAGTTTTTCACTGAGTATTTAGGGTTACATGCTGATTTTCCATATGATCCTGTTGATCATAATATTGATTTGCATGTAACTGGAGACATTAATGTCGAATTAGGCGCTGACAAAAAAAGAGGCGGACTCATGATTTTATCTGGTAATGTCATGGGAACAGGCCCTATAACTACTGGAAAAACAACAGTGAAAGTAGATGGTGATACCAATATCCGTAGTGGTGATAACCATTTAGCGGGAACATCATCATCGCCAGCAAAACTAATTACACGTAGTTTTAATATAACGGGTGGCGATATAGAAATTATCGGCGCTAAAACAGTTTTAGAAACAACTAATAATGATATTCAAAAATCTTCTGTTGTAATAGGTAAAACCGGAAAAATGATCATTATGCGCGGAGGTGCTGTTGATTTAAGTCATGGTGGTAACTTTGATGTTATTGATAAAGGTATATTAACTGCTAGTAGAGGGGATGGTTTTGTTAAACTTTCATCTAATGGACAACTTAATATTGATAAAAAAGCCACAATTGAGTCAACTAAAGGTTCGCTATATATAAGTGATCAACATAATAATACCTCTCATCTGAATATTGCTGGAACCGTTAATTTTGGTATATCAGATACCAAACAATATAATACTATTCGTGGAGATAATGTTAATATTCTATCTTCCGCTAAAATCTCTGCAACCGATGATTTTATTAAAAACAGTCTTAAATACATTTCCTCTGAAATAAATGCCACCGTATTATCTGCAAATAATTCCTTAAATATTTCTAATATTAAAGATGGCGAAACTAAAGCGCTAATTCAGAATATTTATGGTGACCTAAACTTTAAAAAAATTGGAAATGAACTCAAATTTGTTAATGCAAGTAATGTCACCGACTTTAGTAATGTACAACATGCCAAATCGGCAGCAGAACGACAAATTTCTCGTTACTACGAGCAAGTTGGAACAAAAGTTAAAAATATTGCCAAAGGTTTTGCACAAAATTTAGCAAAAGTATCCTACCAATCACTTTACAATACATCCACAAATGGCAATGTAAGTTCTGATAAATCTTTAGCTGGTGATTTAAATTGGGATATTCTAGCTGCCATAGGAAGAGGAAATTTGGCTATTGAAAATAAAAATACTCCATTATATTTCAATCGGAATTTAGCAGGATTATATAATAATAATCATGGGTTGCATTTAACAGAAATCGCACTGAGTTCATTTAATTATACTCGAAATACATTAAATAAACGTATTGAACAATTTGATCAAACTAACAAAGGAATGGATGATAATCTTTGGATAAATTTAATTAATCATCATCAAAGTGCAAATAATTACCAAGGTATCTCAGGATACAAATATACTTCTAATGGTTTCATCGTGGGATATGATAAACAAATAATAGATAATTTTTTAGTTGGCACAACATTTAGTTATACTTCGGGTAAATATAAAGATAAAGCAGCATCCTCAAATGATTCTGATATAAACAATTATCAAATCCAATTATATTCTGGTTACCGTTTTTCTAATAATATTACTACTTCTGCTTATGTTGGCTATACTTATGGAAAAAATCACCTAGATTCCCATGATAATTATTATTCAATTAATGAAAAATTCCACAGTAATACTTGGAATGTGGGAAGTACTATTGGATATAATTGGCAAGTCCAAGAAAAGTTAACTTTAATACCGAGTATTAGTTTAAATTACCTCTATACTGAAAACAGCTCACATAATGCTAGATATAATAAAATTGATCTGGTTAAATATGGTAAAGCGTCAAATTCGGCATTCTTAATACCAATGGATATGACAATTGATTATTCAATTTTCAAAGATATGGATAATCAAATATCATTAAGAGCTAAAACAGGATATATAGTAAATTTAAGCCATAATGAGTTTGATAGTGATATCACTATCAATGGAGTGAATGGATTAGAAAAAATGAGTACCCATACCGCCAATCGCTCCAAAAATCAATACAATCTAGGTCTTGGACTAACCTATCACTATAATCTTTTTGATTTTAATATTGACTATCAATATTATGGTGAAAGCAAGAAAAACTCAAACTATATTACCGCACTTGCTAAATTCGGTTTTTAATAATTTAAAATAAAAATATGATGCTACATATATATATTATTTATGAGCATCATAGATCTCAATATTAAATTTTTAGATATTAATAATGTATTAATTATCCATGGTGATCTCATCTAAAGATAATTTGAAACTAGGAACAAAGACTTCTAAAAAATAGTCCATTTCAGGACTATTACGTTCTGATAAAGTCTTTTTTAAACGCTGTTTAGCTAATCTAAATTCGTTATTACCAGCACTCAGTTCCTCAATCGTCTTTAAATACGCACATAAGGCATCAGCTTGTTTTACTATACTTTTTTCTGCTTCATCGTAATAGTCATCATCGATCAATAATTTAAAATCATCCCGTAACTCTTCAGGAAGCATATTAATAAGTTTATGTTGTGCTATTTTTTCAATCTTTTTATATTCAACTGTAATTTGTGGGTTGTAATATTTTGTTGGTGTTGGTAAATCCCCAGTTATCACTTCAGAAACATCATGATACATAGCTAATAATGCAATTCGTTCAGGATTAACATTGCCATTAAATTTTTTATTTTTGATAATCGCTAAGGCATGTGCAATAAAGGCAACTTGCAAACTATGTTCAGATACATTTTCAGTTCTTACATTACGCATTAATGGCCAACGATTAATTAATTTTAATCGTGATAAGTGAGCAAAAAAATGGCTGCCGTTCATATAAAATTCTCTTTTTTAGAAAATAAAAACGCCTCCATTAAATGGAAGCGTTCAATTGATTAAAATTATATTGATTTAGAGTTTTATGCTAAAACAAGTTGTTGCGTACCTAAAGCAAGTGGAACGCTTTGCTCTTCAGTAAATGTCACGTATTCCCATGCTTCTTGTTTTGCCAATAACGCTTGTAATAATTGGTTATTTAAAGCATGGCCTGATTTATAACAAACAACTTCACCAATCATGTTATGACCGCTCATGTACAAATCACCGATAGTATCAAGCATTTTATGACGAACAAACTCATCTTCAAAACGTAAACCATCTTCATTAAGTACTTTGTAGTCATCAACAACAATAGCACAATCCAAACTACCACCTAAGCACAAACCTTTTGATTGTAACGCTTCAATATCACGCATAAAACCAAATGTTCTAGCACGGCTAATCTGGCGAATAAAAGATTCAGAAGAAAAATCTAATTGATAACGCTGTGAGCTACTATCAATAGCCGGATGTTGGAAATCGATAGTAAAATCTAATTTGAAACCATTATACGGTCTCAATTCAGCCCACTTATCACCATTTTCAACTCGAACGGTTTCTTTAACTCGTAAAAATCTTTTTAATGCATTTTGCTCGGTAATACCTGCATCAAGCAATAAATAAACAAATGGACTTGCACTACCATCCATAATTGGAATTTCTGGCGCATTAACTTCAATAATAAGATTATCAATACCAAGACCGGCTAGTGCTGAATTAATATGCTCAACAGTTGAAATGCGAACATTATCTTCATTCACTAGACACGTACAAAGCATAGTATCACGCACAGATTTAGCATCAACAGGGAAATCTACATACGGATTTAAATCAGTACGACGATAAATAATCCCTGTATTTTCAGGTGCGGGACGTAAGGTCAAAGTAACTTTTTTGCCAGTATGCAAACCTACACCTGTCGCTTGTATTGTCTTTTTTAATGTTCTTTGTTTCACTTTGCACCTACTATTCTATTTGTTTTTACTGCATTATTAGACAATAAAAACTCAACTAAGTTCAATACTAATTTGCCTGCTTACGGATAAAAGCAGGAATATCTAAAATTTTATTTTCTTCAAGAGGAGAAATACCTTGTTCATTCACAACTTTAGCTAATCTCTCTTCTTGTTGTCCTAAGTTACTTGTTTGACCAAATAATGGATTTTGGGTCATTGGTTTAGCTATTTTTACTTCTGGACGTTTGTCCATACCAATACCTGTTGCTACAACTGTAACACGAATTTCATCGGACATGTCTGGATCAAAAGTTGTACCAACTACAACAGTCGCATTGTCAGAAGCAAAAGCTCTAACTGTACTACCCACTGTTTCAAATTCTTCTAATCCAAGATCTAAACCAGCTGTTACATTGACAAGAACACCACGGGCTCCAGATAAATCAATATCTTCTAGTAATGGACTAGAAATTGCCATTTCAGCTGCTTCCTCAGCGCGATTATCACCACTAGCACAGCCTGAACCCATCATGGCATATCCCATTTCAGACATAACAGTCCTAACGTCAGCAAAGTCTACGTTGATATGACCTGGTTTAGTAATCAGTTCAGCAATACCTTGTACCGCACCTTTTAACACACCATTAGCCGCGGCAAAAGCATCAAGTAGTTTAACACCACGACCTAACACTTTTAATAATTTATCATTTGGTATAGTAATAAGCGAATCAACATGTTTTGCTAATTCAGCTATACCTTGCTCAGCAAAAGCCATGCGCTTTTTCCCTTCAAAACCGAAAGGTTTAGTCACGACAGCTACAGTCAAAATACCTAACTCTTTAGCTATTTCGGCAACTACTGGCGCGGCACCTGTTCCAGTGCCTCCACCCATTCCAGCTGCGATAAACACCATGTCAGCACCTTCAATAGCACTACGAATTACTTCACGATCTTCCTCAGCAGAGTTTCTACCCACTTCTGGATTAGCTCCAGCACCAAGTCCCTTAGTAACATTGGTACCGATTTGGATAGTTTGACCTACCTTAATTCTTCGCAATGCTTGTGCATCTGTATTTGCCGCAAAAAACTCTACACCTTCGATATGTTCAGCAATCATATGTTCGACAGCGTTACCGCCGCCACCACCTACACCAATAACTTTAATGACTGCTGCTGGTTCATCATCTGCAACCATAGGCTCAAACATAACTTATCTCCAAATTTACGCTCTATGAACATTGTACAGATAACCGCCTGCAATGTCCACGAAGTTCTTGTAATATATTAGCTAAAATTCTTTTTTAAACCAACCGGTCAAACGTTTAGCTATCCCTTTTAATGATGATTTATCACTATCTTTCGAATCATCATTTAATAAACTTTGTTTTCCATAATGCAATAGCCCTACTGCCGTTGAACAATAAGGTTTTTGTACATAATCAGTTAACCCCGAAATATTTAAAGGTTGACCTATACGCACTTGATTTTGAAAAACTCTTTCAGCACATTCAACCATTCCCTTAATTTGTGCTGCACCACCTGTTAATACAATCCCTGCGGCTAATTGATATTTGACATTTTGTTTCTTCAGTTCATCTTGTAAAGTAAGCAACTCTTTTTGTACTAATGAAAGTAGCTCTGAATATCGAGGCTCAATTACATCAGCAAGGGTTTGTCTTTGCAAAGACCGTGATGGTCTTCCACCAACACTTGGCACATCAATCACTTCATCTTTACCAATTAACGAACCGACGGCACACCCATAACGGATTTTAATATTTTCAGCATCCATCGGCGGCGCACCAAATGCATAAGCAATATCACTAGTAACTACATTTCCTGCATAAGGTATAACAACGGAATGTCGTAATGCACCACCTGTATAGACAGTCACATCCATTGTACCTCCGCCCATATCAATGACGCAGACACCAAGTTCTTTTTCATCATCAGTCAATACAGCATAGCTAGAAGCTAAACCAGAAAAAATAAGTTGATCAACTTTTAATCCACAGCGTTCAACGGCTTTTACAATATTTCTTGCCATATCGTTATGACAAGTAACTAAGTGTACTTTTGCTTTCATTCGTACACCGGATAAACCAATTGGATTTTTAATTCCTTCCTGTAAATCAATAGAATACTCTTGGGCAATCACATGTAATATACGGTGTTCATCTAAAATTCGAACTGATTTCGCTGTATGCACAACATTTTCAACATCTTCTGCTGTCACTTCTTCTTCTGCTATTGGCACCATACCAATCTCGTTTTGACAACGAATATGTTTTCCTGAAAGGCTTAAATAAACGGAAGATATCTGGCAGTCAGCCATTAGCTCTGCTTGATCAACTGCTCGTTGGATTGATTTCACTACCGACTCTAGATCGTTAACACCACCTTTATCAACACCTTTTGATGGACAATGACCTACACCGATAATATTAATAATACCATCGGGAAGAACTTCACCAACGAGAGCAAGTACTTTAGAGGTACCAACTTCTAATCCAACAACCAATTTTTTTTCTGTTGCTTTCATATTTCAGCCTTTATTGATTCCTTACTGCGCTATTTTCTCTGTTTGTACTGAAATACCATTTTCATAACGTAAATCAGCGACCGTTATTCTTTCATCCACCGGTGTTCTTGACTGAATTTCAGGAAACAATTTAATAAATTGTTCATAACGTTCTTCAATGTGTTTATTTCCCAACACTAATTTTATTTCCTGATTTTCATCGCATACACCCGCTATACATCGTGTTACCATCAGTTGTAAAGAATTACGCTCATCTGATATTGTAGCGTTAATCTGTAATGCCAACTGATTATTAGCTAATTTTTTAGAAAGATTTTCTAATTTAGAATAATTTTCAAGTACTGATTTAGCTTTACCTTCAGGACCATAAAGCCTTGATAACTTCAAATCAGTAATCCGATCCGATGGCACACTAAAAACATTCCCTTCTTCATCAAGAAAAAACAAGTCATTCCAATAATATGCTGGCTTATAGTCTTCTACATAAACAATTAACCTATCTGGCCACTGTTTTCGCACACTTGCTTGCTTAACCCATGGAAATCTCATTATTTCTTGCTGAATATCAACAACATCTTGCCCAACATAAGTATTAGGCAATCCTAATCCTAAAATGGCTTCCCGAAGATCATCTTCTGTTGTAAAAATGTGTTCACCACTTAATGTTAACTGTGACAGTACCATTTGTTCGGGATCATCCATCCAGTTTTTAACACTTTGTACAATCCAAGCACTTATTAGAATAATCGTAATAAAGAACAAAAATCCTATCAATTGTTCCTTACTACGAAAAATAAGCAGCTTTCTTCTAGTTTCATCTCTTCTATGTGCTGCTTGTCTAACTTGTTTCATAAAATTAGCCAGTTAAACTGCTGCTAGTTGTAATATTTGGCTAACTAGTTGATTAAATGACCAACCATGTTGTTTAGCGGCCATTGGCACTAAGCTATGATCTGTCATGCCCGGAGCAGTATTAACTTCAAGTAAATATGGTTTTTGATTATCATCAAACATAATATCGACTCGCCCCCAACCTCTGCAACCGACAGCTTTATAAGCATCTAAAGCTAATTTACGAATCTCTTGTTCTTTTTCATCGGATAATCCGCTTGGACAAAAGTATTGAGTTGTGTCTGATAAATACTTTGCATCATAATCATAAAATTGGGTAGATGGCTTAATGTAAATTGAAGGTAAAACTTCATCTCCGACAATTGCTACCGTAAATTCTGGCCCTGCTAAAAATGATTCAACCATCACAACACTATCATATTTAAAGGCAACCTCAAGGGCAGCTTTTAATTCTGATGCTTGATTAACCCTAGTCATACCTACACTAGAACCTTCATGACTTGGTTTGACAAATAATGGCAAGCCCAATTGTTTAACAATAGCGTCAATATCAAAAGATTGTGTTTTTTCCACCATTACATAATCAGCAACAGGTAAACCTAATGATTTCCAAACTAATTTAGTTTTTAATTTATCCATCGTTAATGCTGAAGCCAATACGTCACTACCCGTATAAGGAATATTTTGATAAGTCAGTATTGCTTGAACAATACCATCTTCACCACCACGCCCATGCAAAATAACAAAAGCCTTTGTGTATCCTTCTTGTTTTAAATTAGTAATAGAGTGATCTTTAGTATCAACAAGATGTGCATCAATACCATTTGCTAATAGACCATTTAGTACCGCATTACCTGATTTAAGCGATACTTCTCGCTCTGCAGAGGTACCACCATATAATATGGCAACTTTATCAACCATTTATAATTCCTCTTTTGTAAATAATTGAGTATTGGCCAACTGACGTGCTACTCGACCAACACTACCTGCACCTTGTGTCAATAAAAGATCACCACCTTTCAATATTTCTTGCATAATTTCAGGTAATAAATTTAAATCAGACACATAAATTGGATCAACTTTACCTCGATTGCGAATAGTACGACATAATGAACGACTATCAGCACCAGCAATTGGTTGCTCACCAGCAGAATAGACATCTAACATGACAAGTGCATCAACTTGTGATAATACTTGTGCAAAATCATCAAATAAATCTCGAGTACGTGTATATCGATGTGGTTGGAATAACATTACTAATCTACGATCAGGCCAACCATTTCTTGCTGCTTGAATTGTTGCATTAACTTCACTTGGATGATGACCATAATCATCAACCATCATGATATCGCCTCCATCCGAATTAGGGAAAATACCTAATAAATCAAAACGTCGGCTAGTACCTGCAAATTTAGCTAATGCTTTTACAATCGATTCATCATCAATACCATCTTCAGTTGCAGCAATAATAGCGGCCGCTGAATTTAGGGCATTATGTTTTCCTGGTGCATTTAACTCAATTTGTAAATCTTCACGGTCAGGACGACAAACGGTGTAATAACTTACACCTCTTTCCTGACGATAATTTTTAATAACGACATCTGCCTCTTCATTGAATCCATAAGTAATGATTTTACGTCCAACAATCGGCAATAATTCACGATTAATGGGATCGTCATAACACATAACAGCTAAACCATAAAACGGAAGATTACGCAAAAACGAAATAAATGTCTGTTTAAGATTATCAACGCTACCGTTATAAGTATCCATATGGTCAGGCTCTATATTTGTTACTATAGATACCATCGGTTGTAGATGAAGAAATGAGGCATCACTCTCATCTGCTTCTGCAATAAAATATCGGCTACTACCTAATCTTGCATGTGTTCCAGCAGCTTTAACTAAACCACCATTAACAAATGTGGGATCAAGTTTTGCCTCTGCATAAATGGCTGTCACCATTGCTGTTGTTGTGGTTTTACCATGAGTACCAGCGATTGCTATACCATATCGAAAACGCATCAATTCAGCTAACATTTCTGCTCTTTGAATAACAGGTATACGAGCTTCACGAGCTGCGATTACTTCAATATTATCTTGTGAAATGGCTGAAGAAATAACGACAACACTTGAATTAAGAACATTTTCAGCTGCATGCCCAATAACAATTTTTGCACCTAATGTCTCTAAGTGTTGAGTAACCGCATTTTCAGCAATGTCTGAACCACTAATTTGGTACCCTTCATTAGCTAGAACCTCAGCAATGCCACCCATTCCTGCGCCACCAATTCCAACAAAATGGATATGCTTGACACGTTTCATTTGGGGAATAATTGCTCTTAATTCAGCTAATTCCTTAGTATTCACAATTTAACTCCTAATCATTTTATTTAGTGTCTATCGTCAAATCTTTATTGAAAATTGAAATCATAATACTAATTTTTAAATTCAATTAAACATTTATCCCAACACTTTAAATTAACCAAAACCATTACATAACATTATGTAAAAACTATTATTTTACCACTGAACAAATAGTTTCAGCCACTTTTTCTGTAGAATCGACAATAGATAAACTTTTTGCTTTAACGGCCATATCTATTAACTTATCACGATTGAAATTTAATAATAAATTTGATAACGCTTCAACATTAAAATTTGGTTGTTCTATAATGTGCGCCGCACCGACATCAGCTAAGGATTTTGCATTCCAATATTGTTGACGATCTTTATGCATAAATGGAATAAATATTGCGCCAATACCTACAACTTCAATTTCACTCACAGTTAATGCTCCGCTACGACAAATTACGATATCTGCCCAACTGTAAGCTTCGGCTACATCAGAAATGAATTCAGTAACCTTAATCTTTGTCATATCACAATTTTGATAAGATTGAATGACTGAATTCAACATACCTTTACCCGTTTGATGCCATACCTCAAAGGTATCAGATAGTTTTGTTATCACTTGGGGTACTATATCATTAATAACTTTTGCTCCCTGACTGCCTCCCATCACTAATATTCTAATAGGTCCATTTCGATCTTTAAATCTGTCCTCAGGTTTAGCAATAGTTAACAAATCACTTCTTACTGGATTGCCAACTACTTGAGCATTAGGGAATGCTGTTGGAAATGCTTGTAACACTCTTGTTGCAATTTTTGCAAGGTATCTATTTGTTAAACCTGCTATGCCATTTTGTTCATGCAATACCACAGGTATACCAAGAGTTTTAGCCGCTATACCACCTGGACCTGAAACATATCCGCCCATACCTAGAACAACATCAGGACGATAAGTTTTTAAGATTTTTCTAGCTTGTAACACTGCTTTTAAAATTTTATAAGGCGCTTTTAATAATGCCATTCCCCCTTTACCACGTAGTCCTGAAATCTCGATAAAATCAATATCAATACCATTTTCAGGTACAAGGAGTGCTTCCATTCTATCTGCAGTACCTAACCATTTCACTTGCCAACCTTGTTGCATCAAATAATGCGCAACGGCAATACCAGGAAAAACATGGCCACCTGTACCGCCTGCCATAACTAACAATTTCTTCATTACTTTATAATCCTTATTCTTGCTTGCGCCTGTTTTTGTCTAAATTCAAAATCAATTCTCAATAATATTGCTACAGCAATACTCATTACAATAAGACTTGAACCACCATAACTAATAAATGGTAATGTTAATCCTTTAGTTGGTAACATACCTGATGTAACGCCAATGTTGACGAAAGTTTGAAAACCAAACCATATACCTATTTCACAAGCTAAATATCCTGAAAACAAAGAACCATCATTTAACGCTCGGTATCCAATGGCCAATGCTTTAAATGTCAAAAAGAAAAGTAAAATTAATAAAGTAATTACACCAATATAACCAAATTCTTCCGAAATAATTGAAAAAATAAAATCAGTATGACACTCTGGTAAATAACCTAATTTAAGAATTGAATTACCCATTCCTTGACCGGTGATACCGCCACTACCGATTGCCATTAATGATGCAACTAATTGATACCCGGAACCTGTAGCATCTTGCCAAGGGTCAAGAAAAGTTAGTAAACGAGTTAAACGATAAGCCTCAAACAATATCAAGCAAATTACCGCACCTACACCAGTTAGTAAGATAGCAATAAATTGCCATAATTGGGCTCCAGCAATAAATAGTATGCCGATTGTTACCATGAATAATACAATAACTGTCCCTAAATCAGGCTGTTTAAGCAACAAAATAGAAAGAACAGTCATTACGACCATAGGTTTAAAAAATCCCCAAAATCGATTTTGCACTTCATCTGACTTTCTTGATAAATATCCTGCTAAAAAGATAAACAGTGATAATTTAGCTAACTCGGCTGGTTGAAAATTAAAAACACCTAATGGAATCCACCTTGAAGCGCCATTAATTGAAGCACCTATACCTAAAACTACAATTAACATTATAATGGCAACAATTAATAATGCTGATCCAAATTGTTGCCAGCGCTGCATAGGAATATATAAAGTAATAATCATTAATAACAATGAAATTGTTATTTGAATCAATTCACGTTGCGTGTAAAAAAAAGGATCGTTTTCACTAAATGACATTGATGCAGATGTTACCATTATCAAACCAAATACCATTAAACTAATCACAGTCCAAAGTAATGAGTTATCAAATGGTATATTTGGATTAACTTGTTTTCTTATTCCAAAAAGTGTCATTTTTCACTCCTTAGAACATACTGTTTGGCTACATTGGCAAATTGATTTCCTCGTTCAATATAATTTTTAAACTGATCTAAACTCGCACAAGCCGGGGAAAGCAAGACTACATCATTTGATAATACTTTCTGAACAATAATTTGTATAGCTTCTGCCATTGTTTCTGTAACAGTAGTTAAATTAGGCGCTAATTTAGCGAGTAAATCACGGTCTCGACCAAAACAGAAAATTTCGAGATTTTTATTTTGTAAATAAGGAATTAAAGGTGAAAAATCAGCTGATTTACCATCTCCACCTAATAACAAATATAATTTTCCATGACAGACAACACTTTTCAATGCGGCTTCTGTACTACCAACATTTGTTGCTTTAGAATCATTAATCCATTTCACACCGTTTTGCTCTAAAACTAACTCAAAGCGATGCGGTAAACCTTGAAAGTTCATGATTGTAGCTAAGCTGGATTGCCTATCTATATTTAATTTATCAGTAATAGCTAATGCAGCCAAAGCATTAAGATAGTTATGACTACCTGTCAGTTTCATATCTTTAGTTGATAATACGGCGTGATTTTGAGCAATTAAATATTCACATTGTTCATCTAAATGGTAATCACCTTCTTTTAATCCAAATGAAACAGTATAATGATGTTTAGATATTGGAAAGGTTAATTGATCATCATGGTTAATTATGCAATATTTTGCATTATGATAAATTCGTTGTTTAGCCGCTGTATATTGTTTTAGACCTAATGGATAACGATCCATGTGATCTTCGGATATATTTAAAATTGTTGCTACAGTGGCTTTTAGACTGCTTGTTGTTTCTAACTGAAAACTTGAGAGCTCAAGTACATATACGTCACAATCTTGATTCAATAAAGCTAATGCCGGCTGACCAATATTACCCCCAACCCCTACTTTAATACCTGCAGACTTAACAATTTCACCGACTAAAGTCGTCACTGTTGTTTTTCCATTCGCGCCAGTAATCGCGACAATCTTTTTATTATTTTGTAGATTCACTTCACGACAAAATAACTCAATATCACCAATAATCTCAATGCCTTTGTCAGCAGCTTGTTTCAATTCTGGTGTGAATAGCGCAATACCAGGACTGGCAATAATTAAATCAGCAGCTAATAGCCAATCAATTTTTAATTCCCCTAAATGGTAATCAACACGCTCATCTAATTGTTCTAATCCTTGTGGTTGTAGACGCGTATCAATGACTTTGGGAATAACATTTTGAGCAAGGAAATAATCAACACAAGATAAACCTGTGATGCCTAATCCAATAATAACAACATTTTTGCCCTGATAGTTAACCATGATTCAATCCTGATATTTTGATTAGCGTAATTTCAAAGTTAATAAACCAATTACAACTAACATTAATGAGATTATCCAAAAACGCACAATAACTCGAGGCTCTGGCCAACCTTTTAATTCATAGTGATGATGAATAGGTGCCATGCGAAATATTCTTTTTCCCCGTAATTTAAAGGAGCCTACTTGCAATATGACCGATAATGTTTCAATAACAAAAATACCACCCATTATCAGTAATAAAAATTCTTGCCGTAATAACACAGAGATAATGCCAAATACTCCACCTAAAGCTAATGAACCAACATCACCCATAAATACCATGGCAGGATAGGTGTTAAACCATAAGAAACCTAGCCCTGCTCCAATAATAGCGGTACAAATAATCATTAATTCACCACTAAATTTTATATACGGAATATGCAGATAAGCGGCAAAATTGACATTACCTGTCGCCCAAGAAACCAGTGCAAAACCTGCGGCAACAAAAACAGTTGGCATAATCGCAAGTCCGTCAAGACCATCAGTTAAATTAACGGCGTTACCTGCCCCTACAATGACAAAATAAGTAAGTAAAATAAAACATATACCTAATTGTGGCATGACATCTTTAAAAAATGGTACTACGAGCACTGTGACTGAACTATCTTTACCATAAGCATAAAGAACAAACGCTACAATTAAAGCAATAACCGATTGCCAAAAATACTTCCATCTTGCAATCAGTCCTGCGCTATTTTTACGAATTACTTTTAAATAATCATCAGCAAAGCCAACTATTCCATAACCAATTAATACAAATAGTGTTATCCAAACATAAGGATTACGAAGATCAGCCCATAGAAATACCGATAACGAAATAGATGCCAAAATTAAAATCCCACCCATAGTTGGAGTGCCTTTTTTACTTAAATGAGATTCTGGGCCATCATTACGAATGACTTGACCGATTTGTAATTTTTGCAACCAATCAATGACTTTTTGTCCCATAATTAACGAAATGGCTAATGAAGTTAATAAACCTAGAATAGCTCTTACCGTTAAATAAGAGATAACATTAAAAAATGTAAAATATTTAACTAAATATTCTGATAATAAAACCAACATAATTTTTATCCTGACTCACTATTGTTTAAATTGTATTTTTTCGATGAGTTCTTCCATTTTTGCACTACGCGAACCTTTAACAAGCATAGTTAATTTTGGATACTGACGAAGTAAAGTTAGTAAATAACTAACCGCATCTTGTTTATTAGTAAAATGGTGACCTACACCACTAAACTCACTAATACTCTGACTGAGTTTTCCAACACTTACTACACAATCAATTTGCTCTTGTTTAGCTATTTCACCTATTTTTTGATGATATTTTTCTGCTTCGTATCCAAGTTCAGCCATATCACCAACGACAAATACTCGATACCCTTGTTGGCTTGCTAAAACTTTAATCGCAGCAGACATCGATCCAACATTGGCATTATAAGTATCATCTAAAATTAATTGTGTTCCATTTAATTTTATTGGAAATAATCGCCCCTTTACAGGGTTTAAAGTAGATAAACCTTTAACCACTTGTTCAAAATTAGCGCCTACCGAAATAGCTAAAGCTGAAGCTGCAATAGCATTAGTAACATTATGCTGTCCAATTAATGGTAATATAATTTCGCATTCGCCATGAGGGGAATGTAAAATAAATCGAGTATGTTCTGAAATATGAATATTACTAGCATAAAAGTCTGCCGATGAATTATTCAATGAAAAAGTCCAGACAGTTTTATTCGTTAATTGAGTAAACCATTTATCACTGCAACTATCCAAATTAATTATTGCAATACCATTTTTAGGTAACCCTTGAAAAATCTCACCTTTAGCTATTGCCACACCTTCAAGTGAACCAAAACCTTCAAGATGTGCCTCAGAAATATTATTAATTAAAGCTGTTTGAGGTTTAACCATATTGGTTGTATAGGCAATTTCACCGATATGATTAGCGCCTAATTCTATTACAGCAAACTCATCTTGTTGTGTTAACCGAAATAGCGTTAATGGTACACCAATATCATTATTGAAATTACCTTGTGTATAAAGTGTCTGTCCGCAATTTTGTAAAATCGAAGCGGTCATTTCTTTAACTGATGTCTTACCCGAAGAACCAGTAAGCGCTACAATTTTTGCTTTACTTTGTTGACGAATAAATGCAGCTATTTTGCCTAAAGCCTGATGAGTATCGTTTACAATAATTTGTGGTATTTCATGATCAATTTTATGATTAACAATCACCGCTATAGCGCCATTTTTTATCGCTTGCTCGGCAAATTCATGTCCATCAAAATTATCACCAATAAGCGCTATAAATAGTGATTTATTAGAAATTTTTCGCGAATCGGTACTAATAGCTTCAACTACCCAATTTTCATTATCAATATGATAAGATTTTCCATTTATCAGTTGCTTAATTTTTTCAATACTTAATGGGATCATAATTGACTCTCAATTCCTAAAAGCTGTCTGACTGTTTCCTGATCTGAATAGTGATATTTTGTTTTGCCAATAATTTGATAATCCTCATGGCCTTTTCCTGAAATTAATATCACATCACTTGGCTTTGCTTGTGCAAGTGTTTGTGTAATAGCTTGCGCTCTATCTGTGATCACTTGTATCTCTTTATTATTATGGAAACCTTGCTGTATATCATGAATAATATTCATTTCATCTTCTGTACGAGGATTGTCATTAGTTAATACTACTTTGTCAGCAAATTGCTCAGCTATTTCAGCCATTAAAGGTCTTTTGCCTGTATCTCTATCTCCACCACAACCAAAAACTACCCATAAAGATCCTTTACAATGAATTCGACTTGCTTGTAACGCTTTTTGTAATGCATCAGGCGTATGGGCATAATCAACAATGACTGTTGGATTATTGTTTGAATGTATGACTTCCATTCGTCCACAAATTGGTTTAAGAAAAGATGCCATATTAATTACAGCAAAAAATGGATAATCAAGCGTTAATAATGTTGCTATAGCTAACAATATGTTAGACACATTGAATTCACCTAATAATCGACTGTTGATAATGGCATTACCCCAAGTAGACTCCATATGAATTTTGGCACCTTTATCATGATATTCAATCATAGATACGCCAACATAAGGAGTATTTAACGCTTTTAATCGTCTTAAAGATTTAGGTTGACAAGATACAGCCGTCACTTGTGACAGCTTTTCAATCCAACGTTTACCATATTTGTCATCATAGTTAATAATTGACTTACCCGAGTTTGAAACGTGTTTTTCTTTTTCATCAGGATTAAATAACGACCACTTTGCTTTAGCATATTTACTCATGGTTTTATGGTAATCAAGATGATCACGACTTAAATTAGTAAATACCGTTGCAGCACAATTTAAGCCTTTTACTCGATTCATCGCAAGTCCATGAGATGAGATCTCCATCGCCACAACTTTAACATGTTTTTTCACAAAATCAGCTAATAATGATTGAACATCTATAGCGGATGCCGTTGTATTAATTGATGGTTCTAGATGATTATAAATTCCGTTTCCAATAGTACCTAATATAGCTGTTTTATCATTAAGCAATGTTGTACATTGAGCAATAAGTTGCGTAATCGTAGTTTTTCCATTCGTACCTGTTACGCCAATAACCGATAATTTTTTTGATGGAGAATGATAAAAATCATTTGCAATAACAGATAAGCGCTGTGAAAGTTGAAAAACACTGATTTGTGGTATAACTGATTGATCATCTTTTTTCAAATAATCAATTTTTAAATCATTCGATTTTCTATGGCTTTCAATTAAAATAACAACAGCGCCCGCTGAAATAGCTTCAGAAATAAATTTTCGCCCATCAACTGAATAACCTTTAATAGCAACAAATACATCATTTTCTTTCACTTTGCGACTATCAATTCGCAAATTATTAAGCGGGAAATCTTTTAATTTTAGAATTTCATCCCCCCCTAATAATTTAAATAATGTTTTAAATGTGCTTGTAGCCACCTTTTACCACCTATTAATAAATAATCGTTTGACCGTCTACTTGCCGATCTGGTTTAACATTCATAGTTCTAAGTACTCCCCCCATAATACGGCTAAAAACTGGTGCGGAAACAGAACCTCCGTAATATTGACCAGCTTTCGGATTATCAATAATTACGACCAACGAATATTTTGGCCTTGTTGCTGGTGCAATCCCTGCTGTGTACGCCAAATATTGATTGACATAGCGCCCACTTGA
Source organism: Gilliamella sp. W8136 (assembly GCF_016101285.1). Taxonomy (NCBI): domain Bacteria; kingdom Pseudomonadati; phylum Pseudomonadota; class Gammaproteobacteria; order Orbales; family Orbaceae; genus Gilliamella; species Gilliamella sp. W8136. Next base: position 47,340 of record NZ_JACFQU010000002.1, on the reverse strand, counting down.
TAATTTTTTAGCAGTACCGGTTTTAACCCCGACACTATAACCAGGCACTGATGCTTTTGCCCCACCACCTGAAACAGCTACAGCTTCCATTAATTGAACAACTATTTTCGCTATTTTTTCTGGTACAACTCGCTGACCTTCGATAGGTTCGTTAACTTTTAAAATAGAAACAGGTCGATAAATTCCATAACTACCAATCGTTGCATAGGCTCTTGCTAATTGTAGCGGTGTCACTCTTAATCCATATCCAAATGCAAATGTTGCTCTTTCAATATCAGCCCATTTTCTGGTTCTATCTGCAGCTATTGATCCATTGACTTCCCCACCTAGTCCGAGTCCTGTTGGCTGTCCTAAACCGAAACGACTATAATACTCAACAAGTTCGCCAGATTGCATTTGCAAAGCCAATTTACTCACACCTACGTTACTCGATTTTTCCAAAATACCTGCTAAATTTAATGATTTTTGATATGACACATCTTTAATCTCGTAACGATTTACTAAAAAAGGTCTAGTATCAATAACAGTATTCAAATCTGCGATTTTCTTCTCTAACGCAGCCATTACAACCAAAGGTTTTACTGTAGAACCAGGTTCAAATGCATCCGTTACAGCACGATTACGTAGCAAATTATAATCAATTGATGATCGATTATTAGGATTATAAGATGGGCTAGTTGCCATTGCTAAAATCTCACCGGTATGCACATCAATTAAAACGGCAGTACCGCTATCCGCTTTATTAAATGCAACAGCCTGACTAAGCTCGCTATAAACTAATGATTGTAACCGTTCATCAATACTTAATATTAAATCTTCAGCTGTTTCACTCTCTGTTCGTTCTATTTCTTCAATGACGCGTCCTACTCGATCACGTCTAATAACTCTTTGTCCTGATTCACCCGTTAACCATTTATTAAAACTTTTCTCGATACCCTCAGCACCTTTTTCTGTACCATTTTCATCAATATCCGTTAAACCAATAAGCTGAGCAATGTTCTCTGCTGCTGGATAGTAGCGTTTTGACGTTTTTGCAAAGGAAATCCCTGGCAATTTTAACTGTTTTAAATAATTCGAGATTGTCGGTGTTATTTGTTTAGATAAATAAACAAAACGCATAGACGGATTACTCAGTTTTTGCTCAAGCGTTGACATTGGAATATTCAGAGTTTTTGCTAACCCTTGCCACCTTATATCATCAGCTTTTACACCGCCTTTTTGTACAACAATTTTTGGATCAGCCCACACATCGAACATTGGTACACTCACAGCTAAGGCTCGCCCATTACGATCAGTAATCATAGCTCTTGGCGCATCCATTTCTTGGTGTCGAATTGATCGTTTATTACCTTCTGCAATAAGTTTATCAGGTTCTATGATCTGCAAAATTGCCATTCGGATAATCAAACAAACAATAGCAAAGATGATAAAACCATATACAACATAAAAACGATTAGGTGTAAAAAACTGTTTTTTGTTATTCAGTTTATTTACTTTAGTAGTCTTTAAAACCTTTTTAGATTTATCTTTATTATTTTTTTTTACAGGTTTCATTATTTACTCTTTATCACAATAACGGTTTCATTTTCTGATGTCACATAAGACATACCTAATTGATTTTTTGCTCTATATTCAACACGTTTCGGATCTGCAAGTACATTTTCTTCGATGACTAAATTACGCCATTCGCTCTCTAAAACATCCTGTTCTAATAAAAGTTGTTCACGTTCAAATAGCTGTTTACGAACCTGTTGAGTTGTGATTAATACAGCACCAGCCGACAAAATTATAAGAACTAGTAATAGTAATGAAAATTTTTGATTCTTAATCAGATCACCAATAATTAGACCAAATAGACTCTTTCTTGGCCTTTTTTGGCTATCGATTTCAGCATATAAGTTATCAAAATCATTACTTTGATTACGATTCATTTTTCCTTTCAGCTACCCTTAATATTGCACTTCGTGAACGAGGGTTGTGGTTAATCTCATCAGCACTTGGTTTAACTTTACCGAGTGTTTTTAATTTAGCCCCACCATATTGTTTAATTTGTTGTTCTGTTAGTGGTAATCCAGCAGGAAGTTCTGGTCCTTTGCTATTTTTACTAATAAATTGTTTAACTATTCTATCTTCCAAAGAATGAAAACTAATTATTGCCAATCTACCTTTATCGGCCAGTACTGACAAACTACTATTTAATGCCTGTTCAACTTCTTCCAATTCACTATTGATATAAATACGAATCGCTTGAAAACTCCGAGTTGCAGGATGCTTATATTTATCTTTTTTAGGTGTGGCTTGTTCAATTAAATTCGCCAATTCTAAGGTTCGAGTTATTGGCGCAAGTCTATTTTGTTCAACTATTGCCCGAGCAATACGTTTAGCAAATTTTTCTTCGCCAAATGTTTTTAGCACCCAAGCAATATCAGCTTCATTGCTAGTTAATAACCACTCACTTGCAGTCATACCTTTATGACTATTCATCCGCATATCAAGAGGACCATCACGCATAAATGAAAATCCCCTTTGAGGATCATCTAATTGTGGTGATGAGACACCAAGATCTAATAAAAAACCATCAACTTTACCGAGTAATCCTAAATTATCAATATATTGATAAACATGAGAAAATTCTCCACGAATAAAGGTAAATCTAGGATCTTTTATTTCAGCTGCGGCTTGTTGTGCTAACGCGTCACGATCAATAGCAATTAACTTTCCTTGCTCTCCAAGTTGTTCTAGTATCAGACGAGAATGCCCACCTCGACCGAAAGTCCCATCAACATAAATGCCGTTTTTTTTTATATTCAATGCTGTTACGGCTTCATTTAATAAAACTGTAGTATGTTGATAGCTCATTAATTTTTTTACTCTTTGTTAAATAGTTAAACTTTTCAAATTATCTGATAAATTTGCAATATCGGTTGATAATGCTGCAATATCATCACTAATTTGTTGATACCATATTACTTCATCCCAAATCTCGAATTTATTAGATTGTCCAACAAACATGATATGTTTTTCTAGTTTGGCATATGTGCGTAACGTTGGCGGTAACAAAATTCTGCCTGAATTATCCATTGGACACTCAATTGCATAACCTAATAATAATCGTTTAACTCTACGTTCAGCCTCAACCACAGTGGAAAGTGTCGAAAGTTGTTGCTCAATTCTTTTCCATTCAGACATGGAATAAAGAGTAAGACAAGGATGATATAATCCAATAGTACAAACCATACCTTCAGACAAAAATTCACGGTAGCGAGTAGGAATAGCCATCCGCCCTTTACTATCTAAAGTGACTGAAGTTGCACCGCTGAACATAAAAGCACCGTTAGTTATAAATTTTTAGTATTTTTTATTTGTTAATAATCAATTATTTAAATAATTATGGCTTTCTTGCCACTTAACCCCACTTTTTACCACAAAAGTCACAAAATTAATAGGCATTTAATTAATTAATTTCTCATTGTTTAACAATACAGTTCTATTTTATTTTTTAAGAATAAACTAAAAATCACCAACGTTTTTATTTTAAATAATAACAAAGTGTTAAAGATAATATTCGAATGATTATGCTACTTTTGAGTATAAAAACCACACAAACTGATTAACAATATGGGGCTAAGTGAGTAGAAATATTTGCTTTAGTAATGATAAGAATTAACAAAATATTACAAAGGATTAATTTTTCTGAAAATAATTAGCCGACATTTGTCGGCTAATATATGTAATTTAGGAAGCTGACCAAAATCCAGTTACTTTAACTTTATTTTGCTGCAAAATGGCTCGAATTGGCATTTCATTAACGTCATCACCATTTTCTGCTTGCTCTAATACAGCCATTTTACTTTCTCCAACTAAATGCAAATAGATATTTGTACTATTCAAAATAGTTGGTAAAGTCAAGGTAATACGATCAAGAGGAGCGGTCAACGGCGTCATGCCAACAACCTTACGGCCTGATTTCATATCTAAGCCCGCTTGCAAATTAGCTGCTCCAGGGAATAATGAAGCTGTATGACCATCTTCTCCCATACCTAAAATGACCACATCAAATGGCATTGGTACTTTATCTAAAATTTTGTCAGTAAGTTCTGCTCCATCAAATGGATTGTCATAACTATTTTTTAGTCCTATAAAATTAGCTAATTTTGCTTTATTTTGTAACAAGTATGTCATTACTAATTTTTCATTACTAGCATCATCAGTATCATCAACCCATCTATCATCAACTAATGTGATAAAAACTCGATTCCATTCTAGATCTTGTTGACTTAGTAAGGTAAATAATGGAATAGGTGTTTTACCTCCAGAAACAGCAATAGAAGCATGACCTTTTTTTTCAATTGCTAGTTTTAAAGCATTAACAATATGTGAGGTTAAATCTTTAATCAACAACTGACTATTTTCATATTTGTTTAACGTAAACATATTTAATTTTCCTTTATTCAAATTCATGCCATGAATACCCATCTTTAGTGATTAAGGCAACCGATGCAACCGGACCCCATGTACCTGCCTGATAAGTTTTTGGTGACTCTTTGTCTGATTCCCAAGCGTTAATAATCGAATCAACCCATTTCCATGCGGCTTCGACTTCATCACGATGGACGAATAGAGCTTGTCTTCCTCGCATAACCTCAAGTAATAATCGTTCATAAGCATCAGCACGATGTTGATGAAAAGCCTCATTAAAACTGAGATCAAGCTTAGTTGTTTGTAACGTATGCGTACTATCTAATCCTGGGACTTTATTTAAAATTTCAATATCCATTCCCTCATCCGGTTGCAACCGAATGGTTAATTTATTTTGTGGTAACTCTGGATAAGATTCATTAAATAAATTAAGTGGTAATGGTTTAAAATAAACAACGACTTCGGAGCATTTGCTTGGTAAACGTTTACCTGTTCGCAAATAAAAAGGTACTCCAGCCCAGCGCCAGTTATCGATATCAACACGAATGGCTACAAATGTTTCGGTATTACTCTCTTTATTTGCTCCATCTTCTTCTAAATAACCAGGGACATTAATACCATTTACAAATCCTGCAGTATATTGACCCCGTACAACTTTCTCACGAATATTCGTTTTATTTATTGGTCTAAGTGCATCAAGTACTGCTATTTTTTCATTACGTAAGCTATTATCTTCTAGGTTAGCAGGAGGCGACATAGCAATCATAGTTAAAATTTGTAATAAATGATTTTGCACCATATCACGCATTTGGCCAGCTTTATCAAAATATCCCCATCGACCCTCAATACCAACTTGTTCGGCTACCGTTATTTCCACATGATCGATCGAATTTCTATCCCAAAATGAGGCAAACAGTGGATTAGCAAAACGTAATGCTAATAGATTTAGAACGGATTCTTTACCTAAATAATGGTCAATACGATACACTTGTGATTCACTGAAATATTTTGCCACTGAATCATTGATTTCACGCGATGATTGTAAATCAGTACCCAGCGGTTTTTCCATGACGATTCGATTCTGATCTTGATTTAATCCAGCTTCAGCTAGACCTTGGCAAATAGTACCAAAAGCCCCTGGATGCATCGCAAAATAAAAAATAGTTGGTCGAGTTTGATCAAGCTCATTTTTGAGTGCATTAAAACCTGAAATATTATTAACATCCAATTTATGGAAGTTAAGCCTTTGGCTAAATCTTTGCCAAATATTTTCATCCAATGGTTCTGACATAAAAGTGGTTAATGCATCTTTCGCAACTTCAACATAAGCGGCATGATCCCAATCTGCACGTCCGACACCTAAAATTTTGGTTTGTGTTGGCAATTTTCCATATTTTTCTAATTGATATAAAGACGGTAATAATTTGCGTCTTGTCAAATCCCCTTTAGCACCGAAAATAACTAAATTGCAAGCTGGGATATCAGACATGGTTCTCTCCTAAGGTGGTAGAATATACTTTATTCTATTCTGTTGTATTACCTATGTATACCTAGTTAATGGGGTAAATCATAATAATAGGCATTTGCCTTATTTTTTCTAAAATAAAAGGTCACCATGTAGGTGACCTTTATCTTAAATCTTTGATTGGATAATATCCAATTAAAATATAATTATACGCGAACAAAATCCATATGAACTAGTTTTGGCTTGAACGGGTGACGTTGTACCGCCTGCACTTTCGCTTTAACGGCTTTACCGTCAACTTCAATAGTTAAAACTTCAGAATAAAATTCTGGTTTTTCTTGCATATTGAAGACTTGGTTGTGATCAAGCACAACAGAGATTGCAGGTTCAGTTCCACCATAAATAATAGCTGGGAATTTACCAGCGTGACGCAGGCGGCGGCTCGCACCCTTACCATGCTCTTTTCTAACTTCTGCTTTAAGTTTAAACATTTTCATTTCTCTTAATTATTTTAAAATAAAAACCAATTACAGGCGACCCAGTAGTTGGCTATAAAATAGGTGCTTTAAAAAGCGCTAGCGATTATAAAGTTTAATCCGATTAAACGCAATCAAATAATACTATCGACTTTGTATCATATTGATTGCGTGTACAACTATAATCAAAAAATAATTAAATCAATTCTATCTTGAAACCATAAGTTGATTGTTCATTTAGTGACAATTTTAACGGTTTATTGATGCGTCCTGCTTCAACGCAAACCATAGATTGATATTCATCATCACCAAAATCAGCCATTGCTTTAGCTTTATCTATCCATGGATTCCAAGTAACTACATCACTTGCATTAGTAGTGGTAAGCTTAATAGTTCGAACATTATCATTAATAGTCATTTCAGTATTGGCATTTGTATAAATACGATCAACTTCTTGATTAAAAGTCATTTGACCAACAGTAACTGGTTTATTTTCAACAGTAAGTCGGTCTTGATAAGTATCACCTAATCCACTAACAACAACATGACTAATATTGTCAATGCCAAAATAAGTATGCAGCGCACTGGTTGCTTCAAAGTCGCCTGAGCAGCTCAAAGTCACCTCGCAAGTTTTACCTAAATGGATCTTTAAAGATACATTAAACGGTTTGTCAAAATAAGGTTTTGTTTGTTGATTATTAGAGAGTACCAATGCAATATCGACACCGTTATCATCTTCGTTACATGAGTCTAAAGTCCATTCAACAATACGAGCAAAGCCATGAGAAGGTGTTCCTAAAGGTCCAAACCAAGGCCAACAAACTGGCACACCGCCACGAATTGCAGTACCTTTTTCAAATTTTGATTGTTTACTTAACCAAATAACAGGTGTCTGCTCAGTTGAAGGTTGCCAGAATAATAAATGTGCACCTTGCAAACTAACAGCAGCATAGCAACTTTTATGCTGAATAACTAAAATAGGTAATTCACCAAATTTTGTCTGTTTTACAGATGAGCTTAATAATTTTGATTCTGTAGTACTATCTAAAATTTGTTTATAAATATTCATATTGACTCCTATATTTAACTTGATCGACGATCAATGTCTAAAAATTAATTTAAATACTGGTATTGATTTTACGCTTTTTGAGCGCATTATAAAAACGATATAACGTAAATAAGCTTTTTTTAGTTAATTAGAGTAATATACCCCGCACTCATTAAATCATCATTTATTATTTGTCAAAAAGTTTCAGGAAATGTATATGTTTCAGTATAAAATCCCAATAAGCCTATATATTCATATGCCATGGTGTGTGCAAAAATGTCCTTATTGTGATTTTAATTCACATACTGTGAAAAAAATCCCTGATTATGAAGCATATATTGATAATTTGATTAAAGATCTGCAACAAGATGTTGTTCTGTGCTCTGATCGTTCAATTCACTCAATTTTCATTGGTGGCGGTACACCAAGCCTGTTTTCTGCTGAACTAATTGCTAAACTTTTGACAAAGGTTAACCAAATCATTCCGATAAACAAGGATGCAGAAATCACAATTGAAGCTAACCCCAATTCTGTTGATGTGGATAGATTTAATGGTTATCAACAAGCAGGAATTAATCGAATTTCAATTGGTGTTCAAAGTTTTCAAGCCAATAAACTTAAAAACTTAGGGCGTATACATAATCCAGAGGAAGCCATAAATGCAGGTACCCTTGCTCATAACCTAAATTTACATAGCTTTAATTTAGATTTAATGCACGGTTTACCTAATCAAAGTGTGGATGATGCTTTATATGATTTGAAACAAGCAATTGAGATTGCTCCTCCCCATTTATCATGGTATCAATTAACGATAGAGCCCAATACATTATTTGGTTCTAAACCACCTGTATTACCAGATGACGATAATCTATGGGAAATTTATCAACAAGGTCACCAATTGTTAACAGATCATGGATACCAACAATATGAAACTTCAGCTTATGCTAAACCAGATTTTCAATGTCAACATAATTTAAATTATTGGCGTTTCGGCGATTATTTAGGTATTGGTTGTGGAGCTCATGGCAAGATTACGCGATCGAATGGTGAGATTATTCGTACAATAAAAACACGTCATCCTAGAGGTTATTTGGAAGGACGTTATTTAGATAGATCTTATATTGTTGCAAAAGAAGAATTACCATTTGAATTTTTTATGAATCGTTTTCGGTTATTTGAAATTGTACCTAAACATGAATTTGAGCAACGAACTTTTTTACCTATACAGACTGTAAACAAACAAATTAATTTTGCTATTGAACAGAATTATTTAATTGAAAATGAACTGGGTTGGCAACTAACTGAACGAGGTAAACTATTTTTAAATTCGTTATTAGAAATATTTTTATGAATAATTATTTAATAAATTTGAATTTATTAGAAAGCCTTTTGTGTTTTACATTTAATTAACAATATAAATACTAACCATTTAATTAATAATTTAGTTATTTTTACATACATTTTTGGAAAAAAAGTGCATACTAACGTTCGACAATGCATTTATTTCATTGTTTTCCTATTCCTTATGTTTTCCCAATAACTTTGTTATTGGGATTTTTTTTACCTAAATTTTTTTTTGAATAATAATACAATACTTTCATTTATTGCTCATATTTAGCTATAAATTGTTTTAATTCAGCAAATGTAGAAGTTCCTTCCATTGGGCCTGTTTTCGATACCGCTAACGCACCACTTGCATTAGCATATTGCAATGCCTGCTCAACTGAATACCCTGCCAACATCAGACTGATAAATGTCGCACCAAAACAATCCCCCGCTCCAGTTGGATCAACCGGTGTTGTAATAAAGCCGTCAACATGCAATGTTAATAAATTATTGTTATCGTCTCGACCATAATAATTAGCACCTTTACTACCTTTTTTTACCACAATGTGTTTAATACCCTTATTGAGCAATGCAAACATTGTTTGATCTTCACTTTCATCGTTACTACTAGCGAAATAACTGACTTCACTCTCACTTGGTAAAAATATATCAGTATATTCCATAATATAGTCAAAAGATTGCTCCATCTCTTGAATATTAAACATCTCCTTGCGTAAATTAGGATCGAATGAAATTGTACCACCCTTACTTTTAATGATGTCAAGTGCCTTACGCATCGCATCAATTGCCCGAAAAGAATATAGTGATGAGCCCATAACATGTAAATGATTACAGTCTTTTAATAAGTTCTCATTGATATGATTGAACGAAAGTAAGCCGCACGCACTATTAGGAATATTGAAAATAAAGTCTCTATCATTTGAACCTTTATAAGTTACAAAAGCACTACCGGTATTCGCCTTATTATGAGTAGTAATACCATCAATAATAACCCCATCTTGCTTAAGTCGCTTAATACACATATTGCCAAAGGGATCTTTACCTATACAGCTAAAAAAAATGACAGGAAAACCTAATTTTGCTACTTGATCGGCAAATATTGCAGGTGCGCCACTTGGGAAAGGTCCAATAAATTCACCAGTTTGATCAAAACGTTGATTTTGCTTTTTTGCTAAAAACTCAACAAGTAATTCTCCAATAGTACAAATTTTAAATTGCATATTAAGTTACCTTTGAATTGTGATAAGTTATGCAGTATTTGTTTATAGCACGTTGCTTAAAATCTGAATCTATTAATTGTTGATGATATTCAGTAACAGCTGCTTTTGATAATATTACGACATCCATATGTTTCAATTTTCCAATACTATAGTTATCAGGTAATAAAAATCGTTGAGGCAAAACACCGATGGTGTGATCAGCATTTTTAAATATCTGTTGATACGTATTTTGTTGTTCACTATTTTCTATAATCAAATGATTATTATCATTAATAGCTGCTAGTTCAAAAATGAAATGCGAAATATGAAATTGATTAAGGATAGGAGTTAATGTATTACTATTTTGAAGAGTATTTCCATCTTGTAAAACACCTCCAACAAGAATAACTTCTGCATCAGAAAATTCTTTAACTAATTGAGCATTATTAATGTCATTCATAATCAATCTTAATGACTTTTTGTTATGCAAAAAAGGAATAAGTTTTCGAATCAAATTGCCATGACTTAAAAAAAGAGTATCGCCATCATTAATATAGTTTAAACAATTTTTTACTAAATCTATTTCACCTCTTTCCATACCTATATTAGTGTAATTTAGTGGTTCAATAGTTGTATGATTAATCAAATTCTCAGGTGAAATATAAATCGCTCCCCCAAAAGAACGTTTTAGATATCCTTGTTGTTCCAAATAAGTTAAATCTTGTCGAATCGTAACATTCGAGACTCGAAGCATGTCAGATAACTTATCCACTTTTACTTCACCTTGTTTGCGTACGATTTCGGCAATATCTAATCGTCGTTTTAGTAGGGCTGAAGACGCTCTAGCCAAATTTTACTTCCTATATAACTGATAATTATTAAAACAAAGATAATAAAATTTATCATACTAGTGGTCAATATCAATTGATCGAATAATTACTTAATTCTTTAAAAAAATCAAGAATAATTATATTGTTCTTACAACCTAATCTAGGTAATAAATAGTTAACCGCCAAAACTAAATTTTGGCAACAAATTTATTATTTTTTGAATATTAAAATCCATTTTTGTGATCTTCCTCACGCGATTAACACTAGCACAACTTTCGTTTTGTAAGCATAATTTTAAATTATAAGTTTCGAATTGAAAGTTATAATTTTTTACAATTTTTAGAAATTTAAGGAGAAAACACATGTCTATCATTTCCAGTCATAACATGTTAAAAAAAGCACAAAAAGAACATTATGCTGTTCCTGCCTTTAATATCCATAATTTAGAAACGATACAAGTTGTTGTTGAAACAGTTTCTGAATTACAGTCTCCAGTTATCTTAGCTGGAACACCCGGTACCTATAGTTATGCTGGTACGGAAAATATCATCGCCATTGCTGAAGAGTTATCGAAAAAACACAACATTCCTTTAGCTGTGCATCTAGATCACCATGAAGAATATAACGATATCGCTTACAAAATTAACGCTGGCATAAGATCGGTAATGATCGATGGTTCACATTTTCCATATGAAGAGAATATTGCCATCGTAAAACAAGTTGTTGAATATGCTCACCGTTATGATGTCAGTGTTGAAGCAGAACTAGGACGCCTTGGCGGAATAGAAGATGATCTCATGGTCGATGCTAAAGATGCCTTATATACAAATCCCAAACAAGCGGTAGATTTTATTGAAAAGACAGGTATTGATTCACTTGCAATTGCAATAGGCACAGCTCATGGGCTTTATAAATCTGAACCAAAACTTGACTTTGAGCGTTTATCAGAGATCCGTTCTATGGTAGATATTCCACTGGTACTACATGGCGCTTCAGGTGTTCCTGATAAAGATGTTCGTGAATGTATTAAACGGGGTATATGTAAAGTCAATGTAGCAACAGAATTGAAAATAGCTTTTTCTGATGCATTAAAAGAATATTTTATTGAGCATCCAGATGCTAATGATCCTCGTCATTATATGAAACCCGCAAAAGCGGCAATGAAAGAGATTGTTAAAAAAATTATCACTACTTGTGGATGTGCAGGTAAATTGTAGAGGCCAATATAATGATCTATACATTAACACTTAATACTGCGATTGATATGAATATACATTGCCAAGGATTAATTCCATATTCTGTCAATCGTACATCACATACTGAATACAGTCCAAATGGCAAAGCAGTCAATGTTTCAATAGTGTTGCATAAATTTAACAAACCAACGTGTGCATTAGGATTTTTTGGAGGATTTACCGGTAAATATATCGTTGAAGAATTAACTAAGATGCAAATTCAAACAATGCCTTGCTTTATTGACGATATCACACGTATTAATGTTTTTATTAATGATGGACAGAAAGAATATAAATTAGTTGGTAAAGGCCCCTTTGTTCCAGATAACAAAAAGGCAGAAATGCTAAATATTATCTGTAATCTTGAAAAAAATAGTTATTTGGTCATTAGTGGTAGTTTACCAAATAATATTGAATCTGATTATTACCAATCTATCATAGAGTTATGTCATAAACAGAATATACAAGTTATTTTAGACATCAGCCATCCAAAATTAAAACAATTACTCACTTATCATCCTTTGTTAATTAAACCAAATGATGATGAATTAAATGATATTTTTGGATTAAAAACCCAAACAATTGAACAAGTCATTACAGCTATAGAAACAGTGCACTCATTCGGTGCTCAAAATATTTTATTAACGATGGGATCTAAAGGTCTCTATTTTTCAAATAGGCAACACATTTGGTTTTGCAATGCCGTTACAATCAAATTGGTTAGCTCTGCTTGTGCGGGTGATGCATCACTGGCAGCTTTTTTAAGCGAGTGGTTACCAGAACAAGGAAATATTGAGAATGCAATGAAAAAGGCTTCCGCAACGGGCGCTAATGTTGCCGAATCAGATGGCTTAGGTTTACTTGATAAAATCAACGTCTATATGGACAAACTAGCAGTAACCAAAATTAAATAAAAGGGGAATGTTATGAAGAAAATATTAGCCGTTACAGGATGCCCAACAGGCATTGCCCATACTTATATGGCAGAAGAAGCGTTGAAAACTGCAGCCCAAAAAGCAGGAATAGAAATAAAAGTTGAAACAAATGGTGCTGGAGGTGTTGATAATGCTATTACTGATGCTGATATTGCAAATGCCATTGGCGTAATTATCGCAGCAGATAAAGACGTCAATCCCGATCGATTTAATGGATTACCTGTTATTGAAGTTCCCGTTAAAGATGGTATTCATAAAGCCGCAACATTAATTGAACAAATTACTTCTGGAACGATTCCTATTCGTAAAGGGACGCAAAATAGTACTACTAACACGACATCATCAAATCAAGTGGTAGTAAAAGAGTCGATTGGACGTCAAATCTATAAACATTTAATGAGTGGTGTATCAAACATGTTGCCTTTTGTGGTAGCTGGTGGAGTCTTGATTGCTTTATCATTTTTATGGGGAATCTATTCTGCCGATCCCAATAATGCTCAATACAATGAGTTTGCAGCGTTATTAATGAAAATAGGAGGACAAGCATTTGGCATAATGGTACCAATCTTTACTGGTTTTATTGCTTACTCAATAGGCGGAAGGCCTGCGATGGTTGCTGGGTTTGTTGGCGGATTAATAGCCAATGTCACTGGTGCAGGATTCTTAGGGGGCATTATAGCTGGCTTTGCTGCTGGTTACTTGATGCTTTTTGTCAAAAAATTACTTGATGGACTACCTCGTTCATTTGAAGGCCTTAAATCCATATTTATTATGCCATTAATTGGTGTATTTGTAATCGGCGCAGGGATGTTCTTACTGGGTGGTCCAATAGCAGATATTAACAATGCAATGAAATCATTCCTCGAGTCATTACAATCTGCTAATCCTGTTTTACTTGGTATGGTTATTGGAGCAATGTGTTCATTCGACTTTGGTGGGCCTGTTAATAAAGCTGCCTATGTAACAGGTACGATGTTATTAGGTGAGGGCAACTTCTACTTTATGGCGGGTGTTTCAGCTGCTTGTATTGTTCCTCCTTTTGTTATCTCTTTTTCCACTACTATTTTTCGAGGTAAGGCTTTTACTGAAGAAGAACGTGCCGCAGGTTTAGTAAATTATATTTTAGGAGCAACCCATATCACCGAAGGAGCCATTCCATTCGCAGCAAAAGATCCACTACGCGTAATTCCTATTATGATGTTATCTTCAGCTATCGCATCAGTATTAACATTTATTAGTCAAATACAAGTACCTGCACCTCATGGTGGTTTCTTAGTACTTCCGTTAGTCAATAAACCATTTTTATGGGTCGGTTGTATTTTTACTGGGGCATTAGTTGGAGCAATATTGTTAGGTTTATTGCGTATTCATCAAAACCGACAAATAGCGACTAAAACAATTAAATAATTAACCCTTTGATATATCATTTAATATTCTATTTATCTAAATCAACAAGGAAATAAAATGAGCAATTTAAAATTAACAGCCGATGATATTTCAATCATTAATGGATATTATTCTAAATCAGAGGCAATTCAAGCTGTAGCAGAAAACATGATTAAATCTGGTTTAGTCAAAGATGACTATACTCAAGCCATGTTTGACCGTGATGCACAAATTTCCACATTTTTGGGTAACGGTATTGCCATTCCACATGGCACTACAGATAAACGAAGTAGTGTCATTGAAACTGGTTTGAAAGTAATATATTATCCGCAAGGCATAAAATGGGATGAAGATAACAATATTGCTTATGTGGTAGTCGGTATAGCAGCTAAAAATAATGAACATTTAGATATTTTACGGCAATTAACGCGAGCGGTTATTGCTGAAAATACAATAGAGCGAATTCAATCAGTTAAAAAACCAGAAGAACTATTAACAATCCTTCAAGGAAACTAATATAATCATCCCATGAGAAGAAATGATGTGAACTCATGGGAGGTTATCTCCATCTGATTGACGATTATTGATAATTGTTTCATTGTTAACCATTTCAAATGAGTCCAAAATGCCTTCCCAAGTAATACCTAGAACAATTAACATTCCTTCAAAATCATAATAATAACGTATCTGATCTTCAATAATACTATCTTTAAATCTATAGTTATGATTAAATTCATCAGTTAACTCAAACGGGTGACCAATCTTAAAATCAAAACCAAGGTAACTTAAAATTTGATTAGCTTTATCAATTAAAAAAGCGTTATCTGTAACTTCTTCAATTGATAATGCCTCAACACGATCTAAAATATAAAAAAATAGAATTTGATAACCACCTTTTCCTATGCCTTGGACATCAGCGTAACTAAAATCTTCAAAAGTTTGATATTGATTTGAACAAAAAAAATCATCAATATTGAGCATACTAAATTTTGTTTTATCATACATATCAATTAAATCGCTTTTCTATTTCCAGTTTTCATCTTATTTAACTTATTTAACTTATTTAACTTATTTAACTTATTTAACTTATTGAATCATGACCAAAGCAGTTTACTTTCTTTTTAAAATAATCCTTAAATCATCACCTATTGCTTTTACGGATTCAAATTGAAATTGGGGTGCTAAGGATAATTTTTTAAGATTAGGTAATACACATAAATCTTTTGCATTATGACCTAGCAATTTAGGCGCATAATAAATAATGAGTTCATCAACTAAATCTTGTTCAATCAACGCACCAGCAAGATGTGCCCCCGCTTCAACCCAAACAGAATTAATCTGATTTTTACCTAATTCCTTTAATAATTGGACTAGATCTATGTAATTTTGAGGTGAAGATTCAATAATTAACTTGGTATTGGGTTTAATAATTGGGATATTTTGTTTGCGCACGATCCATGTCTCACCTGATTGTCTGAAAATATTTTCATCCCCTGTTAATCGATTTTGACTGTCTATGATAATGCGAATCGGTTGTCGAATATTTTCTGCTGGATAGATTTTTCTAATCTCATTAGGTAATTCGTCATATCTAACCGTTAAACTTGCCTTATCAGCCTGAACCGTTGCTCGAGTACTTAAAATACAACTGGCTTGAGCTCGATATTGTTGTACATCTTGTCTTGCTGTACTTGAAGTGATCCATTTACTTTCGCCTGATGCCATAGCAATTTTACCATCTAACGAAGAAGCGAGTTTAAGTTGGACATAAGGTATGCCTGTACGCATACATTTTAAAAAACCTTTATTAATGGCTTCAGCTTGTTCATATAAAACACCAACAACAACTTCAATTCCAGCATCTTTTAATCGTTTAATACCGTTACCCGCAACATTGGGATTAGGGTCTTGCATAGCAACAACAACACGAGTTATACCTGCTTTTATCAATGCATCAGCACAGGGAGGAGTTCGACCAAAATGACTACATGGTTCTAATGTCACATAAGCGGTTGCTCCTTGTGCCTTATTGCCAGCCATTTTTAGCGCATAAACCTCTGCATGAGATTCACCAGCTTTTTGATGATAACCTTTGCCGATTATCTGATCATCTCTAACAATAACACAACCGACATTAGGATTGGGAGGGGTAGTAAAGCGTCCGAGTTTAGCAAGCTCAATTGCTTGCTGCATATAAAATTGATCTTTATCGCTAATCATATCACGTAATTATTTTTGTTGTAGTTTAGCAATTTCATTACTAAACTGCTCAATATCATGAAAACTAAAATAGACTGAAGCAAAACGGATATAGGCAACTTTATCTAGATCTTTTAGTTCTTCAATAACATAATTACCGATAAGTTTAGCTGGTATTTCACGTTCACCGGTTGCTCTAATTTTTGATTTTATACGCGTAATTGCGTCTTCAATTGCATCAAGACCAACTGGGCGCTTTTCTAATGCGCGTTTTATACCATTGCGTAATTTATCTTCATTGAACGGCTCACGAACTTTATTACTTTTGATAACATTAGGCATAATTAATTCAGCAACTTCAAATGTAGTAAAACGTTCATTGCATTCTACACATTGTCGACGGCGACGAACTTGAAAACCCTCACCAACAAGACGTGAATCAATCACCTTGGTATCATCAGCATTACAAAACGGACAGTGCATAAAATTATCCTAATAATGTCACAACTAACACTACAATAGCTGAAAATATCAATTAAAACAAGGTTTCAATAATGAATGGTTGTTACATTAATAAATTTATGATTCTATTCATTTTAAACATAACTAAAATTAAGAAATAATCCTCATTAATTTATAAAAAAAACTATTAAATTAATGAATATATACATTATTATTCTTATCATTTCATTACATTTATTGCCACTATGCTATAACATTGATAAATGTTTAAAAATTCTAACGTTTTTTAGTTATAGTTTTAAGGTCGCATAACAAGAAAAGCTAGAAAGAATAAGAAATCAAATAATTATAATCTAGATCAACAATAATAATTGACGGTAAACACATCAACAGAAACAAAAAATACGCAGACACATTAAATCATAATTTTCTTAAAATAAAAAACTCGTGGTAAGTCGAAATTGGCATTACCTAATCTAAACTATTAAGGAAAAATTTTTAGCTTCAATATTAATATTAGAAAGGTATTAAGGACTCACCAATTATAAGAAAACTAAACAATAATCCAATAGATTAAGTTAATAAAAAAATAATAAAACAAAAATTCCGTCGCCAAATTAACGACGGAAATAAAGATTTACCAATCTAATTTGATTAAAAAATCACGCAATTTAGCAAAATCATCTGGCATATAATGGGAAAGCAATGTCATATCTGCACGTTCTGCGAGTGCTTTCGGTAAAGGAATTGATTTACCAAGAATGTCTTCTACCACTTCTTTAAATTTAGCTGGATGTGCAGTACCTAAAAATAGTCCATATTCCCCTTCTTGTAACTGATCACGCAGTGCACGATAAGCAATTGCACCATGAGGTTCAGAAAGGTAACCTTTTTTGTCAAGTTCCTGTACCGTCTGTTTGGATACTTCATCAGAGACTGCAGCATGACCAAGTGATTTAAGCGCCCACCCTTCTCTTTTATAAATCTCCTCAATACGAGGCCAATTATTAGGTTGGCTAACATCCATAGCATTGGATAGCGTTGCTACCGTTGCATGAGGTTCCCACTTACCTGTTTCCAAATAGCGTGGCACAGTATCATTGGCGTTGGTTGCAGCAATGAAACGTTTAATTGGTAATCCCATTGTCTTAGCAAGTAGACCTGCTGTTAAGTCACCAAAATTGCCACTTGGTACCGAAATCACTAATTGCTCACGTTGTGCTGGGGTTAACTGAGCGAAAGCTTCAAAATAGTAACAAATTTGTGCTAATAATCGACTTATATTAATAGAATTAGCTGAATTTAAGCCAATGGCTGTTTTTAAATCTTCATCATCAAATGCTTTTTTAACTAACGCTTGGCAAGCATCAAAATCACTTTGTATCGCAATAGTATGAATATTATCGCCAAGCGTACAAAATAGCTTTTCTTGTAATGGACTAATTTTTCCTTCTGGATATAAAATCACTACTCGAATATTCGGTAAATGATAAAATGCATGAGCAACCGCTGCTCCAGTATCGCCGGATGTCGCAGTTAGAATCGTAATTTTTTTATCAGCCGCAACTTGCACCAAAGCCTGGGCCATAAAGCGACCACCAAAATCTTTAAAGGCTAATGTTGGGCCATGGTATAACTCTAATGAACCTATATCTTTTTCTACTGATTTGACTGGAGCAGGAAACTGAAATGCATTTTTTACCAATCTATGCATATCAGTATCACCAATTTCATCACCAATAAAAGCGGATAAAATCTTGGCACTACGACTTACAAAATCTAGTTTTAATAATGCATCAATTTCATTTAGCGAAAATTTTGGTAAATCTTGAGGAAAAAATAGACCTTGTCCTCTTCCTAATCCTTGTTGTACTGCTTGTGCAAAGCTAACTTGCTGTGTGTGATCTTTTAAGTTGTACAATTTCATAATATTTTCCGATTATCTTTATGCTTATATTGTTTACTTTATCTGTTAGTCATTTATTGACCTATCGATAACGCTCTGGAAACTTTCATGCTTTATATCGTAGATAGAGTTATATAACTCTTGCGCCTTGGTTATCTATCTTACAAATATGCGTAAAACCTTCCTCATTTTGTAAGTAGCAATTTTTCAGTAGCAATTCAATTTGCTGCGCTGTTTCAAGTTTGTCAGCAATGACAAACATGGTCGGTCCTGATCCAGAAATACCCGATGCTAAAGCACCAAGTTGTTTTACCCGATTTTGCGTTTCATCAAAGTTAGGTAATAGTTGTTTACGATAAGGTTCTGCAATATTATCGCGCAGCATTGTTGCAGCAAGTTTTGGTTGATTTGTGTAACAAGCGTGAATAAAACCACCAACATATCGACCATGAGCGACGCAATCCGCTTTTTGATATTGTGCAGGCAAAATAGCTCGTGCTTGAGCTGTCGATACCTTTATACCTGGATAGGCCATCACCCAATACCAATTGTCAAAATGTGGAATGGATTCACTAATAATCCCCATTTCATCAAGGATAAGTTGCATTCCTCCCAAATAACAGGGTGCAACATTATCGTAATGAACGCTTCCAGAAATCCGACCTTCAAGTTCTCCCATCATAGAAAGCATTTCAAACTCACTAAATGGCTTATCAAAAAATTCATTTAAAGCAACCAATGCCCCTACTACTGAACATGCACTGGATCCTAATCCTGAACCAATAGGCATATTTTTTTCAAGTGTCATACTAACTGGGAGCGTTTTACCCATCGCTTCACAAAAACGCTGCCAGCATTGATATACAATATTGTATTTAGGATCGCGTGGTAACTTTTGAACAAATATTCCTTTACAAGTAAGAGAGAATTCTGTTGCGGTTTCAACTGTGATCAGATCACCCAACATCACACCACTAATCGGATTAATGGCAGCACCTAAAATATCAAAACCAACACTGATATTCGCCATTGATGCTGGCGCATATACTGTTAAAGATTTATGACTCATTTAACCTCCGATTTTACCTGATGTAGTGCGTAAAATATCAGCAAAAACACCCGCTGCAGTCACGTCATTACCCGCCCCATAACCACGTAGTACTAATGGAATTGGTTGATAATAACGAGTATAAAATGCTAAAGCATTTTCGCCATTCTTAACTTTATAAAGAGGGTCTTCACTATCAACTGCTTCAATTTTAACACTACATTGATTATTTTCGATACTACCAACATATCGTAATACTTTTCCGTTTTTGGCTGCTTGTTCAGATTTTGCTTTAAATTCAGCATCTAATTGCGGTAATTTGGTCATAAACTCATCAATATTGCCTTGGGAATATTCAGCGGGTAAAACAGATTCAACATTAATTTGATCGAGCTCAAGTTGTAATCCAGCTTCTCGCGCTAAAATAAGTAATTTTCTAGCAACATCTGTTCCAGATAAATCATCCCGAGGATCTGGCTCAGTAAAACCTTTCTCTTTAGCTAGTTTAGTTGCTTCAGACAATGACATTCCTTCATCAAGCTTACCGAAAATGAAAGAAAGCGAACCTGATAATATCCCTGAAAATTTAATAAGCTCATCACCCGCATTTAGTAAATTTTGTAAGTTTTCAATTACCGGTAAGCCTGCACCTACATTGGTATCATATAGGAATTTGCGTTTACTTTTTGCAGCTTCTTGGCGTAAGCGTAAATAATAGGCCATAGAGCTGGTATTTGCTTTTTTATTTGGAGTAACCACATGGAAACCATTAGCTAAAAAGTCAGCATATTTGTCGGATACTTCGCTACTTGAAGTACAATCGACTAGAATTGGGTTAAGCAGTCGGTTATTTTTGGCAAATTCAATAATACTATCTAATGTGTATTTCATTTCACTCTGTTTGATTTGTTCACGCCAATTATCAAGAATAATACCATCTCGATTAAGCACGCTATGTTTTGAATTAAATAAACCGCATACCCGTAAATCAATCTGTTTGTTTTTAAGCCATTTTTGTTGGCGACCAATTTGATCGACAAGTGCGCCACCCACACCACCAACACCAATTACAAAAACATCAAGCATTTTATCTGTTCCAAATAGCATTTGATGAGCAACTCGTACGCCCATTACCGCAACATCATTATCAACCACAACTGAAATTGAACGTTCAGATGATCCTTGTGCAATAGCGACAATGTTAATATTTGCTCTAGCTAATGCAGTAAAGAAATTGGCTGATAATCCACGTAATGTGCGCATACCATCGCCCACAACTGAGATAATAGCCAGTCTTTCAATAATTTCAATTGGTTCAAGTAATCCATCTTTTAATTCTAAGAAGAATTCATCACTTAAAGCTTCTTCTGCACGATAAAGTTCAGATTGTGGTACACAAAAACTGATACTGTATTCAGATGATGATTGTGTAATAAGAACAACAGATATACCTGCGTAAGACATCGCCGAAAAAACCCGAGCCGACATACCAACCATGCCTTTTAGACCAGGACCAGAAACGTTAATCATCGCCATATTATTTAAATTAGTAATCCCTTTTACAGGAGTGGTTGAATCAACAACATTGGCGCCAATAAGTGTACCTGGTGCATCAGGGTTATTGGTATTTTTTATTAAACATGGAATTTGGAACTGTGCAATAGGTAAAATGGTTCTAGGATGAAGAACTTTAGCGCCAAAATAAGAAAGTTCCATCGCTTCTTGATATGACATAGTTTTTAGTAATTTGGCATCAGGAACAGTGCGAGGATCACAAGTGTAAACACCATCAACATCGGTCCAAATTTCACAGCTATTTGCTCTTAAACAAGCTGCAAGAACTGCAGCCGAATAATCAGAACCATTACGACCAAGTACAACCAACTCCCCTTTGTCATTACCCGCTGTAAATCCAGGCATTAAAATAATATTTTGCTGTGGAATGCACATCTGTGCAATTCGATGACTTGATTCGGGAATATCAACCGTAGATTCTAAGTAGCCACCTTCAGCAATAAGCATTGCAACAGGATCGATTACGGTAATGGTGTGACCTTTCGCCTTAAGCAGCTCTTGCATAATAGTAATTGACAGTTTTTCACCACGACAAATAATTGATGCATTAATACTATCTGGGCATTGACCTAATAAGCGAATTCCTTCCAGCAATTGCTTAATATGATTTAATTCATTTAACGCAAAACGTTTCATTTCTTCATAAGCAAAATTAGGTTGTACTTTTGCAAGCCCCGCTAATAAATCAGCAAAAATTTTTTCCGCATCATAAATATTGTTTTTGATTTCTTGTCCGGCAACTGTTTTTTCAACCATTGCAACTAAATGATTAGTGATTTTAGCAGGTGCTGATAAAACAGTCGCTGTTTGTTCTTGTTTAGCATTATTTTCAATTATCTCCGCTACTCGCAAAAAACGTTCTGCGTTAGCAACAGATGTTCCTCCAAATTTTAAAACTTTCATATCACACCTTACTTATCTTTTTTATTTATGCCATTACGATTCAAAATACAATTATTCGACTTTTTTACATCGATAGGTATTATGAAAACCCTTTAGTGTTATAACATTAGTTATAATTTTATTTTCAAACTATAGTTAAATTTTAATAAAAATATTTATTACACAATAAAAAAACCCGCCTTTTAGGGGCGGGTTTTTTATATTTTTTGGGAAAAATCAACCCGCCCTAGATCGCGTAATAGTACCTAAGGTGCCAATAATGCCTGTCATACGGATTGAAATAATCATTATTTTTCCTAAAACTTTTTCACTTAAACTCTAAACAAAACAGCCCGACATTTTCATGTCAGGCTGTAATTCTAAAAAACTTTTTTGCTGTTTTCGTACTCATTAACAACTTTATTCAAAGCTTGATATATACTTTGCGCATCTTGTTTATTTAACGCTTCATCAAGAATATTGAGGTACGACAACATTAATTTTTGATTGTCTTCGGCAAACTGCGGTGATACTTCCTGATCTTCATATAACATGACATAAGTACGGGCAAACCCAAAGATCAAAAAATAGACCGATGCATTTTTCGGATCTTCTTGAATTAATGCTCTCATTGCCTTGCGTAGTTTTACATAACTATCCGTACCCGGCAAACTTGTCGCAAATGTTTTCGTTACTTCAGAAAATGTCATTGCAATAAACCCCAATCAAAATCACAAGATGAAAGAATAGCAACCCGTCAGCAGAAGTGCAAGTGTATTTTGTTTATTAAACATAGTTTTTTACTTTTAATAAACAGCATATACCAATTAATAGCTAATAAGTTTATTATTATAAATCCTTGCAAACAGATAATCCGGCTGAAGCTTGTGCAACAGGCATTATCTCAATTGAGTTAACATTAAAGTGCGTTGGTGTATTAACTAACCAAGATACGGTATTTGCTATATCTTCGGGCGTGATATAATCTACACCTTTATATACTTCCGCCGCTTGTTCATCATTTCCATGAAACCGTACATTTGAAAATTCTGTACCACCACACAAACCTGGCTCAATATTGGTAACTCTAATTTTTTTTCCTAAAAGATCTGTTCGTAAATTTGCACTAAACTGCTTAACAAATGCTTTCGATGCACCATAAACATTACCACCTTTATAAGCATAACTACCAGCTACTGAACCAAGGTTAATAATATATCCAAAATTACGTTCGACCATTCCTGGCAAAATTTGGTGAGTTAAATGTACTAAGCCTATTATATTGGTTTCAATCATGGTTTCCCAATCATTATAGTCTGCTTGGTATGCTGGCTCTAATCCTAAAGCTAATCCAGCATTATTAATTAAAATATCAATTGGTTGGAACTCTTTAGGAAGTTGTAACAAAATTGATTCCACCGCATCTTTTTTTGTTACATCTAAAGACAATGGTAAGAAGTTTGAACCTAATTCATCAGCTATCTTTTGTAGTTTATCGGTTCGCCTAGCGACACCAATAACTTTATAGCCATCTGCTATTAGCTTGCAGCAAATAGCTTGTCCAAATCCAGAGGAAGCGCCAGTAACTAAAGCAATATTCATAGTAAAAACTCCTTATAGGCTTAAAGACAATATAGATACGAGTATATTCTCATAATCAATATGATAAATATGCAAAAAGTGGTAAATAAATAATTTTACTTAAACGTATAGTTAACCTGAAACTTCTTGACAATAATGCAAAATAACTTTTATAAAAAACCCGCTAAAAAAGCGGGCTAATATTTAAATTTCATTTAGCAGATTCTTCTGATGGTTCTTCGTCTTTTAATGGAACAATCAGTGTATCAATATGAGTATTATTGATTAATTGACGAGCAGAAGACATTAACTTGCTCCAAAAATCCTGATGATGACCACATACAACAAGATCTGCGCCATATTCGTGAATTGCTTCAATTAATACTTGACCAAATTCACCATTTCCTGAAAGTGTGTGTGCAATAGGATATCCTGCATCATCAGCCAGTTTATTCAAAGCAATGTGTGCATCTTCTGTGATTTTGTCTTTCATATCATTCATATTAATGTCAACCAACCCTGTATATAGATCAGAATAGTTAATACCAACATGAATCAAAGAGATTTGAGCATTATATGGCCTTGCCATAGAGACCGCTTTCTCGACAAGAACTTCACTTTCAGGTGATAAATCCACTGCGACTAATATATGTTTATAAGCCATGATATTTTACTCCTTCCTATTTTGACGCTCAGGTTAAATTTTGAATTTATACTCTCTTTTTACTACTAAATTAATTTTTGAGCAAGCCAAAAAAGTGACCCAGATAACAAAATTGAAATCGGCAATGTCAAAATCCATGTTAATGCAATATTTTTAATTGTTTTGCTTTGTACACCACCACCATCAACAATCATTGTTCCAGCCACCGATGATGAAAGGACTTGAGTAGTTGATACTGGCATACCCGTATAGCTAGCAATACCAATTGAAAGTGCTGTGGTAATTTGCGCCGAAACACCTTGAGCATAAGTCATCCCTTTTTTACCAATTTTTTCACCAATGGTAACAGCAACTCGACGCCATCCAATCATAGTACCAATAGCAAGCGCTGAAGCCACTGAGATGATGATCCAAATAGGTGCATATTCAATTGTTTTAAGTAAGTCCTTATTGACCGAATTTAAATATTGTTTATCTTCTGACGAAACATTTGGTTGTTTAGCAACATGTGAAACAGTATCGGACAAGCAAAGTAGAATACGCCTAGCTTGTGAGCGTTGCTCAACAGTAAGAGATTCATAATCATTCATTTTATTAAATAGATTATTAGCAATATTTAATGTAATAAAAGAACGCGAATAATCACAATGATATTGATTTAAATCGCTGATAGACACGTTAGAGTCAACTGTAGATTGAGAGCCAATTACAGTCGTTAAATCTTGATTATGAGTAACAAAATAGTCTTCAATATTGTGGATAGCATTGCGAGTATTGGTAATATCATAAGTTGAAGCACTCATATTAACAATAAAACCTGCGGGAGCAATGCCCATTAGCACTAACATTAATAAACCAATTCCTTTTTGCCCATCGTTAGCGCCATGTGAAAAGCTAACACCGGCTGCTGATATAATAAGCATTATGCGAATCCAAAATGGAGGTTTTTTCTTACCATAGAGTTTTTCACGCTGCTCTGGTGTCATGAAAATACGTTCTCTTTTTTTACTACTTTTTTTGCTTTGACTTTTACGTGTCCAATATTTACGTAGTAAAAAAATCATTAAACCAGCAACAACAAGACCAATTACTGGTGAAATAATTAATGATAAAAAGATTTGAATCATCTTTGGAATATTAAGCGCATCAATAATTGATGTATCCATAATAAATGCATTAGCAAGTGCTACACCAATAATGGAACCAATTAAGGTATGAGAACTTGATGCAGGGATGCCAACATACCAAGTTCCTAAATTCCAAATAATTGCTGCGAATAAAATAGAAAATACCATTGCAAGCCCATGTGTAGAACTTACATTGAGTAATAAATCGGTTGGTAATAAGTGCACAATCGCATAAGCAACACTAAGACCACCAAGCAACACACCGAAGAAATTAAACACTCCTGCCATAAAAACGGCAAGTTGCTCTTTCAATGCTCTGGTATAAATAACCGTTGCAACAGCATTGGCTGTATCATGAAATCCATTTATAGCCTCGTAAAAAAGTACAAATAACAATGCAAAGACTAATAATACAATAGTTGAAAATTCTAAATCAGAAAATAGATGAAACATAATAGATCTTTCTGTTGTTAATTAACGATACTATTATCCTTTAGAATAGGATAATGAGCAAAACAAATTTTACATTTTTCGTTTAGCATAGCGGGCAGCTAAAAAAGCACAGATCATTAATTGAATCTGATGAAAGATCATTAAAGGTAAAATCATAATCCCCATAATTGACATTGGAAAAATAACACCGGCCATGGGAATACCACTAGCTAAACTTTTTTTTGAACCACAAAATACGATTGTAATTTCATCTTCTTTGCTAAAACCAAATAGTCTTGCACTATAGGTCGTGATCAATAAAACAATAACTAATAATACAATTGAGAAAAATATTATGTTTAATAACGATAAAAGGCCAACTTGTGCCCAAATGCCATTAATAACTGCATCACTAAAAGCAACATAAACCACTAATAAAATTGATAAACGATCAGTTTTAGAAATGATATTTTTGTATTTTTCTATCCATTTTATTATAAAGCGACGCGATAAATGACCAATAATAAAAGGTAACATCAATTTTAACATTATTGAGGTAATTGCATCGACTATATCCATTGAAGCAACAGCTTGAGTATTCATTAGTAACCCAACTAAAATAGGAGTAATAAAAACACCCAATAATGTTGATGCTGAGGCACTACAAATTGCAGCAGCTACATTACCTCTTGCTATCGAAGTAAATGCTATTGCTGATTGTACTGTTGCAGGTAAAACACAAAGGTACACAAAGCCTAAATAAAATTCTTGCGATAAAAAAGTTGGCACTAAAAATTGCATCATAACGCCTAAGATAGGAAAAACCACAAAGGTCGTTGCAAATATTAACAAATGTAATCGCCAATTTTTTATGCCAATAATAATAGATTGAAAAGAAAGTTTAGCGCCATGCATAAAAAATAACAATCCAATGGCAAAAGTTGTAAGGTGCTCAAAGTATATTTTAGTTTGTCCCTTACAAGGCAAAATACTTGCAGTAATAACAACACAAATTAAAGTCAATAAGAATGGATCAATCTTCAAACGTTGGAGTATATTCATAGTTACCAATCTTTTTTGCTAAAAAAATCGCCACAATAGTGGCGATATAGTTTACGTGTAAGAATACTTATTCTAAGAAGCTACGAAGAACATCCGAACGACTTGGATGAC
This sequence comes from Gilliamella sp. W8136, assembly GCF_016101285.1. NCBI lineage: Bacteria > Pseudomonadati > Pseudomonadota > Gammaproteobacteria > Orbales > Orbaceae > Gilliamella > Gilliamella sp. W8136. The sequence goes on along the minus strand of NZ_JACFQU010000002.1, from coordinate 19,951 downwards.
GTAATTTACGTAACGCTTTAGCTTCAATTTGACGAATACGTTCACGTGTTACATCAAATTGTTTACCAACTTCTTCAAGCGTATGATCGGTATTCATATCAATACCAAATCGCATACGTAATACTTTTGCTTCGCGTGGTGTTAAACCAGATAAGATATCACGTGTTGCACTGCGCAAGCTTTCAGATGTTGCTGCATCTAATGGTTGCTCTAGTGCGGTATCTTCAATAAAGTCACCTAAATGTGAATCTTCATCATCACCAACTGGTGTTTCCATTGAAATTGGTTCTTTAGCAATCTTCAACACTTTACGAATTTTATCTTCTGGCATTTGCATACGTTCGGATAACTCTTCTGGTGTCGGTTCGCGACCAATTTCTTGTAACATTTGACGTGAAATACGATTTAACTTATTAATCGTCTCAATCATATGTACTGGAATACGAATTGTTCTTGCTTGGTCGGCAATTGAACGTGTGATAGCTTGTCTAATCCACCAAGTTGCATAAGTTGAGAATTTATAACCTCGACGGTATTCAAACTTATCTACAGCTTTCATTAGACCTATATTGCCTTCTTGAATCAGATCTAAGAACTGTAATCCACGGTTAGTGTATTTTTTTGCTATAGAAATAACTAAACGTAAGTTTGCTTCAACCATTTCTTTCTTAGCGCGTCGTGCTTTTGCTTCACCAATAGACATACGACGATTAATATCTTTAATTTGCTCAATAGAAAGATTAGTTTCCGTTTCAATTTGTTGCAACAAGTTAACTTGTGCAGCAATTTGCTCCTCGAAATCTTTTAAATTAGCCGCAAAAGCACTTTTCGAAGTTAATGCTTTATTATACCAATCCATGTTATTTTCATTTCCAGTGAAATAATTCATAAATTGTTTTTTCGGCATTTTGCATTGTTCAACACAGATCTTCATAATTACACGTTCGTGTGCTCTTACGCGATCCATCATACTTCTCATATTGTTGACAAGTATATCGAACTGTTTAGCAACTAAACGAAATTGTTTGAAAATCTCTGATAAATTTTCGATCTCTTTTTGTGCTTTTTTGTGACCTCTTCCATATTTTTTAATAGCTTCAGAAGTTTTATTATGCTGTTCTTGTAATTCAGCAAATTTTGCTCTAGCTACTTCAGGATCAATCGAAACATCTTCATCTGCAGATGAATCACCATCCTCATCTTCATTTTCATCGTCACTATCGTCGATTTCGATCTCGGTTTCACTATCTTCCAAATCTTCAGGTAATTCTTCTGTTACTTCTTCCGCATTTGGATCAACAAAACCGGTAATTAAATCAGATAAACGAACTTCTCCACTTTCGACTAAGTTATATTGCTCAAGTAGATAAGTAATCGCCTCTGGGTATTCAGACACTGAAGTTTGAACCTGATTAATGCCATCTTCAATACGTTTGGCAATATCAATTTCACCTTCACGAGTTAAAAGTTCTACCGCTCCCATTTCTCGCATATACATACGAACAGGATCGGTTGTTCGACCTATTTCTGACTCAACATTAGATAATACTAATGCTGTTGCTGCTTCAACGGCTTCTTCATCAGGGACATTATCTGAAAGTAATAACTCATCAGAATCAGGGGCTTCTTCAAGAACTTGAATCCCCATATCATTAATCATTTGGATAATATCTTCAATCTGATCTGAATCAATAATCTCTTCAGGCAAGTGATCGTTGACATCAGCATAGGTTAGGTATCCTAGCTCCTTACCACGAATAATTAGGAGTTTTAGCTGTGATTGAGAATTTTGCTCCATAAAAGGTATCCACTTTTAGTTATTTGGTCATGTGTATATTATATATGTAGAACATTAGCTGTTATCTACGTATACCCTATATATTTAGTCTTTTTTTGATAAAACAAGTATTAATGTCGCTAATTCTTTTTTCTCTGCGGTACTTAAGCCGGAGACTCTCTCTTTTGCGATTAGTTCATCTTGTCTTTGGGCGAGTATATTATCATATAACTCTTTTAAAGTATGTTTAAAAATAGATTCTATATCATCATCTTGGTAATGAAACTCCCAGGTTGATAAACGACTAATTTGCTTATAAAACGGCCTTTCTAAACACTCAGTTAATATTTGTGCAGTAGTTATATTAGGATAGCGCTGGCATAATTCAAGTAGTTCAATAAAAATATCAATACCAGCCATTTTCACTTGACCAATAGCATTAATATCGGAAACAAGCTGCGCAAGATTAGGACATTGAAGCAATAAACCGATCAAAATACGCATTGTTGTTAACTTCATTTGTGCTATTGGTGCAGTTTCTGGGACCTTACTTTCATATTTTTGGCGATTAGATTGCATCAATTGCTCTATTTGAGACAAATCAAGTAATCCTAAATAACGCCCAAGTTGTTGTAATAAATTTAATCGGAAAGCCTTTGCTTTTATTTGATCAAGTAAAGGAAGCGCCAATGAACTTAATTTAGCTTTCCCTTCCGGTGTTTTCAAATCAACTTGTTTTAATAATTCATCAAATAAAAATTTAGACAGGTTTGGTGCGGTTTTCAGGTAATCTTCAAAACCTGTTTTACCGACTTTACGTACAAAACTATCTGGGTCTTCATCTTGAGGTAAAAAAGCAAAGCTTATCTCTTTACCATCAATCAAGCAGGGTAATAAAACATTTAGTGCTCGCCAAGCAGCATTCCTTCCTGCATTATCTCCATCATAACAAAAGATAACAGAATCTGTAGCTCTAAATAGAAGTTTAATATGTTCTTCTGATGTTGCTGTCCCTAGAGCTGCTACCGCATAATCAATACCATATTGGGCCAGAGATACAACATCCATATAACCCTCTACAATTATTAATTGTTTCGGATTACGATTGGCTTCTAAAGCTTCATAAAGTCCATATAACTGAAAACCTTTATGAAAAATAGGCGTTTCTGGTGAGTTTAAATATTTTGCCGAGTCATTAATGATAGTTCTTCCCCCAAAGGCGATCACATTACCTTGTCTATCACGAATTGGGAACATGATTCGCCCGCGAAAGCGATCGAATCGATTACCTCTATCATTATTAACTGACATCCCTGCTTTATCATATAACTCTGCTTCGTTTTTTGTCTTTACAATAGTTTGAAAAGCTAATTGGCTTGAATTAGGGGCGTAACCAATTTTATACCTAGCTATAATTTCCGTATTTAGCCCACGTTGTTCTAGATATTTATGTGCATCAATCGAGGTTGATAATGCTAATTGCTGTTGGTAAAAATTGGTTATTTTGGCCATTAACGTATACAGATCACGGCGAATATTTCGAGATTCAATCTGTTTTGATTGATCTATTTGGTTATTCTCATTATCCGTATAAGGAACTCGAATTCCTTGCATACTAGCTAATTCTTCAATAGCTTCGGGAAAAGACAAACGTTCATATTGCATTAAAAAATTTACAACCGAACCAGATGCCCCACAACCAAAACAATAATAGATCTGTTTTTTTTCATTCAATGAAAAAGAGGCAGTTTTCTCATCATGGAAAGGACAACAACCAAAGTAATTATTCCCCTTTTTTTTCATTTTGACACGTTTGCTGATCACATCAAGTATACTTGTGCGAGCAATCAAGTCTAAAATAAAATCGCGAGGAATAAGACCTTTCATGATAATTCAACCGATATTGGCACTATACGCAAAGACAACAAGCCGTATATATATGTACGGCTTGTAAAAATTTTTTATAAAAATAGATAAAATTGAATTTTATATCAATTTAAACTTTTAGTATAAATATTAATATAGACGAGTGCGACGAGCGTTTTCTCTTTCTAATTTTTTAGCATGACGTTTAACAGCAGCTGCTTTTGCGCGTTTACGAATAGTAGTTGGTTTTTCGTAAAATTCACGATTACGAACTTCAGCTAAAACTCCTGCTTTTTCGCAAGAACGTTTAAAACGACGTAATGCTACATCGAAAGGTTCATTTTCACGTACTTTAATTACTGGCATGTGCCTCTCACCTCAAATTTGTTTAATATCACAAAGGACTAAAAATTAGTGCGCAATTTTACCTCTAATGGATATATGTTGTAAAGTAAAATATCCAATTATTGTATCATAACAAATTAATTTGCTAATCTCCCTACTCAATTAGATAATAAAACCATTTTTATTAATATAGATAGGTATTTTTATGTCATCGTTTATTACCGGTCAGTACCCCAAGCGCCGCTTACGCCGCAATCGTGTTTATGATTTTAGTCGCCGTTTAGTTGCAGAAAATCAGCTAACGATTAATGATCTAATTTATCCTGTTTTTATCGTTGAAGGAAACAATATCACTGAACCTGTTTCATCCATGCCAAACGTTAATCGAATGAGTATTGATATACTATTAAAAGAAGCTGAATATGTGGCTAAACTAGGTATCCCTGTTCTTTCATTATTTCCAGCCATTGAACCTGCAAAAAAATCATTACTCGCACAGGAAGCTTATAATGAAAATGGATTAGTACCCAAAGCGATTCGAGCATTAAAAAAAGAAATTCCTGAGTTAGGTATTCTAACTGACGTAGCCCTTGACCCTTACACAACGCACGGACAAGATGGTATTATTGATGAACATGGTTATGTGCAAAATGATATATCTGTCGAAATTCTTGTTAAACAAGCGTTAATTCAAGCCCAAGCTGGTGCAGATATTATCGCGCCAAGTGATATGATGGATGGACGCATCGGCGCAATTCGCGATGAGTTAGAAAAGCATAATTTTGTTAACACTCAAATCATGGCGTATTCAGCTAAATATGCTTCAAGTTTTTATGGTCCTTTTCGTGATGCCGTTGGATCCGCTCCCAATATAAAAGGCGGTAATAAAAAAACTTACCAACTTGATCCCGCCAACAGTAATGAAGCTTTGCAAGAAATTTATCAAGATCTTAGCGAAGGGGCTGATATGGTCATGGTAAAACCAGGTATGCCTTATCTTGATATGGTTAGAAGAGTAAAAGAAAGCTTCGCCGTTCCAACATTTGCTTATCAAGTTTCTGGCGAATATGCCATGCTGTGCGCAGCAATTGAAAATGGTTGGTTAGATAAACAATCCGTAATCATGGAATCCTTACTTTGCTTTAAACGTGCTGGTGCAGATGGAATATTAACTTATTTCGCTAAACAAGTAGCCGAATGGTTAGTTCAAAAACAATAAGATTTAATGAACTCACAATAAAAATCCCCATATTTATATAGTGGGGATATTTATTAAAAAAGTAAAAGACCTCATTTATTTTATTGGATTTATTCATTCTATTTTTTTACAAAATTAGCTATTAAATATAAAAATTTTTTCAAGTTTCCACAAGTGACTAATGGTAGTTCAATTTTATTATCATGATTTGAATTTTATAGCATCACTCTTTTCATAATTATTTTGTCTATCAATTGTGAAATATTAATAATTAAAATAATTTAATGCCAATATAAAATTAACAACCTGTGTTTCATAAAGCATGTAAAAAAGTTTCAGGAAAACTATATGTTTATGTAAAAATTTGGTAATATTTCATCAGATTAGTAACAAAGGAATGAAAAATGATTTATGAACTCATACCGAATGAATTACATAAAGAGCTTAATGATTTTCTTAATGATTTAGAGAGAATAGCTTCACAACATGTTGAGTTTTGCCCTTTTTGTGATAAAAAGGAATTTTATTTAATCCGTTCAAAACCAACTACCACTTACCGTTGTAAAGCTTGCTATAAATATTTTACGGCAGCAACGAATACACCTTTTAACCGTCTAACGCCTTTTAATTGGTTAGAAACCATTTTTGTTAGCCGTATAAAAAATTACAGTTATCAGGCAATAGCAAATATATTTGACTGTTCAACTGAGAAAATAATGCGCCGTGACCATGCTATAATTAATTACTTAAAGTTACATTATTTATCATTATATAAATGGTATATCAATAAACAACAGACAACCTTAAATCCAATCTTAATTGAACAACATAATTATATCAAATCAAAAATAAATACTTTACTTAATACGCAAACACCCCCTTGTTTACACTGTAACTCAACAGAAACGGTCAAAATAGGCAAACGAACATGTTACCGGTGTAAACGATGTCGACATAGTTTTAATCTTTTAAGCAATACTAAACTAAACCGTTTACCCAAATCTGAATTATGGTTGAGCTTTATTGATTTACTTATAGATGGGCAAGACAATACACAAATAGAAAAAAAACTAAAATTGACGAACAATACCGTAAGGCGATGGCGAGCTGTATGGCGTGAAATGATGATAAATTGGAATTGTGAAGCACTATCTATTTGGTGTAAAGGTCATTAAAACAGTAAACATAGTATGATGAGTTATAGTTTGATGTTCTACTCTAAATATTTTTAAACAATAATACTAATAATGGAAGATAATGTTATGAAAAAATATATTTCTCTTTTAAATATAAGTTTATGTAGCAGTATATTATTAATTAGTGGTTGTGATGACAAAAAAACAACTAATAGAAACCCAACTCAAATTGCGGTTATTAACAGTTATCTTTTTCATACAGAACCAGAATTATTACCAGATAACAAATTATTTAAACAGCAAAAAATTGAAGGTTCATCGAATAAATTAATTAACTATAATAATCTAGGCTATGTAGATAATTATAATTTAGATGGATTATATGGTGAAATCAATTATGATAAAGCCAAATACATTTACGGGATGAAAGAAACTAGAAATGAATATGGAATTACCTTTGACAATGCAAAAAACATTCTTGGCATGAAAAATAGTAATGGAGATATCGTTGCTATTTCTGAATTTGATGAGCAAGGCCATTTAGTAGAAACAACTTTATCTCACTTTGCAGAAAATAATATTATTTTTAATAGCAAAATAATTTATGAACAAGATCGAGTTGAGATGATTTTATATAATGCTTATATTCCAGTTAATGAAAAAACCAAATTTCCTGTGTTAGTACAAGAAAAAGATATTATTTACAATGATAATAATCAATTAGAAAAAACTATCACTAAATCATTTAAACTATCATCGAATGGTGACATCATAATTAATAACAAAAACGAACAAGAAATTGAAATAACTGAAATTTGTACTTATTCTGATTATAATGAAAACCGAGATTGGACAAAAGCAATCTGTGTAACGACTGGTAATGAGTCAAAAACCGTTAATTTAATAAGAACCATTGAATATCAATAGATTTATTTTTTTTAATACTAAAGAGAATATGATTAATCATTACCATATTCATCATATTCTCGGCAAAGTATAATGGTATCTTCAATTAAGCGCCGAGCAATGGTCCCATATTCGGGAATCTTAGGTAACTGAGAATAATGGTACCAGTTTGCTTCAACTAATTCGCTAGTATCTACTTGAATTTCACCACTTTCATAATCTGCCAAATAAGCCATCATCAATGAATTAGGAAACGGCCAAGGCTGCGATCCTATATAACGAATATTTTTAATTTTTATTTTCGCTTCTTCAAATACTTCTCTCTTAACAGCCATTTCCATTGTTTCACCAATTTCAGTAAAACCAGCTAAAACAGTGTATAAGCTATCTTGATTATGTCTAACATGTTTTGCCAATAATATTTTATTTTGTTTGCGGATAGCGACAATAATAGATGGCGAAATTTGTGGATAATAGCGTTCATTACAGTTGTGACACATACAACACCATTCCGTTGTACTATTATGCATTTCGTGACCACAATAACCACAATATTTATGAGAACGATAGAACTCTGATAATTGAACAGCTCGCCCAGCCAAATAAAATAATGATTGTTCATTATTATCAAGCAAAGAGCGAATTGAACTCATTGCTGTTTTCATTTCTTGGCAAATAAGCCAAGCTGTTTGCCCATTCCACTCACCAATAGGTTGGGCAATTAGATTTTTAAAACCTAATTGGCTGGCATCGCCAACAGGAACTTCACCATTTGGTAACCATAGTCGTCCATTTTTACTGACAAACCAATAACCTGTTTCATTACCATTCAAATTTATTTGTTGTTGTATATTCATATCAATTTACACCAAAAGCAACGAAAAAGGAGGGTCTTAACCTCCTTTATTATCAATATTATTTCTTTTTCTTCTCGTGAAGTCCTTTTTTCTCAAGTTCCCAATAAATGATGTATTGTTGGGCAATTGTAAATAAGTTACTTACGATATAGTATAAAACTAAACCTGATGGAAACCATAAGAAGAATACTGTAAAGATTAATGGCATATAAATCATTAATTTTTTCTGTAATGGGTCAACTGCTGGTGTTGGAGACATCTTCTGAATTAAGAACATGGTGCCACCCATTAATAAAGGAAAAATATAATAAGGGTCTTGTGCGGATAAGTCATAAATCCAAAACGCAAATGGGGCATGACGTAACTCAACTGCATTACTTAACATATAGAATAATGATAAGAAAATTGGCATTTGGATAAATATTGGCAAACAACCACCGATTGGATTTACTTTTTCTTGTTTATAAATCGCCATGGTTTCCACACTCATTTTTTGTTTATCATCACCATAACGTTCTTTCAATGCTTCTATACGAGGTTGTAATAGCTTCATTTTTGCCATTGAACGATATTGTGCACGTGTTAATGGGAATAAAATACCACGGACAATAAAAGTAATAATAATAATTGCAAAGCCCCAGTTACCAACAAAACTATGAATAAATTTTAATAAATAAAATAGAGGTTGTGATAAGAACCATAACCAACCATAATCTACGGTTAAATCAAGATGATTGGCAGTCTCTTTCAATTGGTTTTGAATTTCTGGTCCCAACCATAATTTTGCACTAATAGTTTGACTATTACCTGGTTGAATAATAGTTGATTCACCTTTGAAACCAATCGTTGCTTGAGATTTATTAGCTGTAGCTCGAGAATAAAATAAATTATTTTGATCCTGAGCTGGCACCCATGCTGTTACAAAATAGTGTTGTAGCATTGCAACCCAACCTGTTTGGGTACTCACATCTAAAGCTTTATCTTTTATATCATCAAAACTATATTTGCTATAGTTAGTTTTAGAACTAGAATAAGCTGCACCACGAAAAACATTTAGGCCTAATCCTCCGCCACCTTCAGTCACAGTACCTTTAGGTAACTCTATAGTTTGTTTTAATTGACCATACATCGAAACATCAATAGGACTTCCACTTTGGTTATTTATGTCATATTGAACATCAATAGCATAATTACCGCGATGCAATATATAATATTTAGTATAGCTAACACCATTAACCTGATAAGTCAATGGAACACGCAATTCATCTTGTCCATCAGCTAATACGTATTCGGTTTGTTCTGTTTGATATACTGGTCGTTTTGATCCTTGAATTGCATTGTCAGGGCCATCTTTACCAGTTAGACCGCTTTCAGCAATATAAACAAAATCAGGAGTTGATGTTAATAATTGGAAAGGCGTACCTGAATGAAGCGTCTGATCATATTTTAATAATTGAGCAGATTGCACATCGCCACCATAAGTATTGATAGTAAGTGATAATACATCTGATTTTACAGTGATTGTTTTACCAACCTCGGTATTATCTTCACCTAGCTGTTGTGTTAACTGGTTAATCACAGGCGGCTTAGGAGCATGATCTTCTTCCCATGCTTTCCAAATAAAAAAAGATACAAAAAGTAAAGCAATGACTAAAATATTACGTTGAGATCCCATTAGTGTTTTTCTCTATTGGTTTTAATTTTTGGAGGAACAAAATCTTCTCCTCCTTCATGTAAAGGGTGACATTTTAATACACGTTTAACCATTAGCCAACCACCTTTTATTAATCCAAAGCGTCTTAATGCAATTACAGCATATTGTGAACATGACGGCGTAAAACGGCACTTTGGACCAAATAAAGGACTAAGGATACGTTGATATATACGAATAAAAAAAATAAAAATATTAATTATCAATAAATTAAATGCACAAACATGCCTTTTTATCATTAATTTTATTTTATTTAAATTTTTTGTTTGGCTATGATTCGTTGGCATAGTTTATCGAATATCTCGACTATTTGTTGATTATTTAAGTCAATAACAGGAGATTTAGCCATCAGAATAAAATCAATATTAGGGAATTGATGTTGATGATAACGAAAATATTCTTTCACAAGCCGTTTGATACGGTTACGTTCATGGGCACGTTTTACCTGCTTTTTAGCTATGGCAAATCCCAAACGAGCATGCGTTAAATTATTTCTACGTGAAACAAGCGTGAGAAAAGGAGATCCAGCTCTGATGGATTCTTGGAAAACATAACTGAAATCAAAGGGAGTTAACAATCGCAACTCCCGAGGATAAGTGAATTTAATCACTCAACTTTAAATCAGCTAGCAACAGTTAAACGAACACGGCCTTTAGCACGACGGCGAGCAAGAACTTGACGACCGTTTTTTGTTGCCATACGAGCACGGAAACCGTGAGTTCTATTGCGTTTTAATACTGATGGTTGAAATGTGCGTTTCATGACGATTTATATCCAAATCTAATTTATCAACAAGGTTGTAGAGTGTAAACTCCACAGCATTAATTAAAGAGGTCGGAATTATAGTGTTTATTTCTTTTGTCGTCAATGAGATTTTAACAGATAAATTTTTAAGAAATCCATTAACATCTGATTAAGATACATTTATAGAAAAAACTGATACATACCCTATTAATTTAAGCGTATATTTTAATCTTTATTATCGATAAATAATCGGCAAAATAATAGTTTATTAGATTAATTTATCTTCTTTATAGATTGATATAGTGTATCAAAAACAATTCCAAAAAAAGAGATACGAAAATTAAATTTCTTAATCACTAAACGCAATGACACGCTTACTTTTTTCACCACCTATTTCACGAGCTAATTTAGGCACTAAATATCCTGAAACTTGAGCTGCTAGTTGTTTCATTATTTGTTTGGCTTTTTCATCATTTACCATAAAGTGAGCAGCTCCCTGCACCTTATCAAGTAAATGGATATAATAAGGCAAAATGCCAATATCAAATAGCTTATTACTTAGTTGCGCTAATATTTCGGCTTTATCGTTAACATTTTTTAATAAAACACTTTGATTAAACACAGTTACACCCTGATGTTTTAATAGTGAAATAGCTTTAGCTACATTTTCATCAATTTCATTTGGATGATTGATATGAGTAACCATGATAATTTGTAATCGGCTTTTAGCAAATAGCTGACAAATTGCTGATGTAATTCTTGATGGTATAACAACAGCTAAACGAGTATGAATTCGTAACCGTTTGATGTAAGATATCTTTTCTAATTCTCTTATCAAAAATTCAATCTCATGATCTTTAGCCATTAAGGGATCTCCTCCAGAAAGGATAATTTCATCAAGTTCTGGATGATTGGCGATATAATCAAGCGCAATACTAAGATTCTTTTTATTTCCTTGGTTTTCATGGTAAGGAAAATGTCGTCTAAAACAATAACGACAATTTATCGCACAAGCCGTTTTAGTAATTAATAAAGCACGATTATGATATTTATGTAGTAATCCTGGAATAGTATTTTGTTGTTCCTCCAAAGGATCATTACTGTATCCATCTACATGAATCATTTCATGATCATCGCAAAGAACTTGTAATAACAATGGATCTTTATAATCGCCCTTTTTCATTCGATTTATAAAAGCCATAGGAACACGAAGCGGAAATTGTTTTTTCGCTTGTAACATAGGGATTGAAATGGAATTAGGATCTAATTCTAAATAAGAATAAAGTTCCTTGATATCTGTCACGACATTGTTTAGATCTAATATCCATTCATCTTTATTATTTGGTAGTTCAATTTTTTGCTGTATAATATGACTCATTTTTGTAATTCAGAATGATAGTTGGAGCTTTTATGGCATCTTATAGTACAAATGAGTTTAAAGCTGGTCTTAAAATAATGCAAGATGGCGAGCCTTGTGTAATTGTTGAAAATGAATTTTATAAGCCTGGTAAAGGACAAGCAATTAACCGAGTAAAAATTAAAAAACTACTTTCAGGCAAAACAGTTGATAAAACTTTTAAGTCAGGTGAATCAGTTGAAGCCGCTGATGTAGTTGATATGAATTTAACATATTTATACACAGATGGTGAATTCTGGCATTTTATGAATAATGATACTTTTGAACAACTATCTGCCGATGCTAAAGCCGTTGGTGATAATGCAAAATGGTTAGTTGATCAAGCTGAATGTATCTTAACATTGTGGAATGGTCAACCTATCGCTGTTACACCTCCAAATTTTGTTGAACTAGAAGTTATTGAAACCGATCCGGGCTTAAAAGGTGATACAGCAGGAACAGGCGGAAAACCAGCAACTTTATCAACTGGTGCGGTTGTTCGTGTACCATTATTCGTGCAAATTGGTGAAGTGCTTAAAGTGGATACTCGTTCAGGTGAATACGTATCACGTGTTAAATAATTATGGTTGTTTTATACCGCTATATTTTTAAACAAAAAAAAGAGGTTACATTAACCTCTTTTTTTGTTTAAACTAGTTTTCAAATGGCTTATATTTAATTCAATGACAACAAATTTATCATTTATATTAATTATGATCACTTCATTGTTAATAATGAATTAATTAAATTGTTTTGCACCAAAATAATTTAATTGGCGCCATGATTCATAAACCACAACCGCAACAGAGTTAGATAAATTCATACTTCGACTATTAGCTACCATAGGAATACGAATCTTTTTATCTTGCGGTAATGCATCAAGAACTGAAGCTGGTAAACCTCTAGTTTCGGGACCAAACATCAAAAAATCATTATATTTAAAATTCACTTCACTATGAGATTTTTGACCTTTAGTCGTTAATGCATAAACTTGCGTAATTAGGTCAAGTTGGTTTACCTCTAAAAAATGAGTAAGATTTTTATAACGCGTTACGTTGACAAATTCTTGATAATCAAGACCTGCTCTTCTCAGCTTTTTGTCATCCCAAAAGAACCCCATTGGTTCTATAATATGCAAATTAAAACCTGTATTAGCACAAAGACGGATGATGTTACCTGTATTAGCTGGAATTTCTGGCTCAAATAAAACGATATTTAACGCAATGTTTGACACAATACTTTCTCTTCTATTGTTTATATTTTTGAATTGGTAATACTATCACAATTCTAAGTCCTCCAAGATGACTTTTCTCTGCTTTAACATTACCATGATCTCGCATGATAGCATTAGCAACAATAGCTAGCCCTAAACCAGTTCCTCCTGATTGACGATCTCGCGCTTCACTAGTACGATAAAATGGTCTAAAAATTTGCTCAAGCTCCTTGTCAGCGACACCAATTCCATCATCGTCAATACTGATTATTATCTGATTTTGCTGCGCAATAAAGTTAACAACGATTTCATGATTAGAATAGCGGAATGCATTACGTATAACATTTTCAAGAGCACTACATAAAGCCATAGGATAACATAAAATAGTATGACTAGTTGGAGGGTTAGTCACTAAAAACTTTTTCCCTATTTGTTCTGCCTCAAATGTCGCATTATCAAGTACTTGTTTGAATAGTGAACTAATTTTCTTAAATTGACGAATTTCATTATTATCATATTGTTGTCTTGCTAATGATAATAAATCACCAATCATAGAATCAAGCTTTAATGCTTCATTATTGATCCTTATAACTTCATTACTTTCGCCTTGTTTATGTCGTAATAAAGAAGTAGCAAGTTGTAAACGTGTTAAAGGAGTACGTAATTCATGAGAAATATCGGAAAATAGGCGTTGTTGTACTTCTTGCATCCGTTTAAGTTCTCTTAACATATGGTTAAAGCTAGCGCCTGTTGCTTTATATTCAGTAGAACCTATTTTTTCTAGCTCTGGCCACTCTTGTAAATTACCTTTAGCAACTTGATCTGCTGCTTTTTTTAATCTTCGCGCAGGTTTAGCAATACTCCATGACAACCATAATAAAAAAGGGGAACTGATTAACATCATTAATGTTAATAACAATAGAGGATGATCAAAAAGTAAATTAACAAATTGAGATTGAACATCGGATGCTGGTTGTAAAACATATAATTGATACGGTTCATCAGCATAATGAACCAAGAATGGACCTATAATCTCTTGAAAATCATAAATCTTTTTAGCAGGATCGGAAATGTTATGTGATATTTCGCTAAAGTTTTTAACTAAATCAATATTCTTGGTATCGGCAGTAATGTATTGCCCACTTGGAGTTACAATAAATAAAAATTGACCCGATTTTTGGTAAGTATCCATTACAACAATAAAACGCATCCACCACCTAAAGCTATCTTTAGGCACATTAGATAGATCTTTTTCTATTTGTTCAGCTAATTCATTGCCTGTTTCGCGCTCTTTATTTGCAATGTAAGTTAAGTTTCTAGAATCTAAATTTGGTAATAAAATGATTAATGCCAAAAAAAAAGCTATCGTTAGAAGGAAGATAGTGAAAATTCGAACAGTTAAACGATCAAAAATCCACATATCATCACACCTAGTTTAAAACTATATTGATGTTGTTATACATCATCATTACTACTATCAATAACAAATAAATAACCCTTAGAACGTAATGTTTTAATCCACGGTAAACCATCACTACGAGGAGGTAGTTTTTTTCTTAAATTAGATACATGTACATCAATTGAACGAGCAAGTGGAATAAATTCCTTACCTAAAACTGTTTCGCTCAACGTATCTCTAGATATGATTTTACCACCATTTTCGAGAAATTTAAGTAATACTTGAAATTCCGTACCCGTTAATTCTATATATTTATTATCATAATAAACTGACTGCTGTTTTCGATTTAATACCAACTTATCAACTGTATACTGTTGGGGAAGATCATCTGTTTCGTTAACTAAATTATCCCAACGGGTTCTACGTAATAGTGCGTTGATTCTAGCTATGAGTTCTCTATCATTGAAAGGCTTTAAAATATAATCATCAGCACCAAGTTCAAGCCCAATAATTTTATCATATTCATTATCTTTAGCCGTCAAAAAAATAACAGGGACTGTAAATTTGCTTCTAAGTTGAGATAATACATTTAACCCATTCATTTCTGGCATCATTATATCGAGCAGAATCAAATCAAATGACATATCAAACTTTTCTAAAGCTTGCACGCCATTATTCGCCGTTTCAACTTCAAATCCCTCTAGCTCAAGAAGTTCGGATAACAACGAGGCAATTTCTGGATCATCATCCACTACAAGTAATTTATTCATTACAATCCTCTGTTTACTCATTTATCATATTTATTTTTATCGAATTACATCAAGATTTCACACTTTACCAAGTTATTATATATGCAAAAAATACTATCAATACTAACAATATAGTAAATAATTGTTAAGTTCTACAATTTTAATACTTTAACATTAGAAAATCCTTGATCAATAAGATAAAGAGCTTGTAATTTACTCATCACTCCGCGGTTGCAATAAAGCAAATACTGCTTGCTTTGATCCAAATCACCAAACTGGGAAGCTAATTTATAAAAAGGAATTAATTTAATTTCAACATTATCGTCTAATAGTAAAGGATCATCCTCTTGTTCATCTGAAGGGCGAATATCAATAATAATATGATCGTTATTAAGAATAGATACAGTCTCAACCTGTTGAATTGTTGTGTCTGATTGTTTAGCTATCTCACGAATATCAATGTTTTCTGCATCTTCTATAGCTTTATTAAGTATTGAAAAATCAAAATTCAACTCTTCTGCTTCAATTTTTTCTTTAATGGCTTTAACAGTAGGACTTTTAGATATTACACCACAAAATTCAGGCATGGTTTTAGCAATATCTTCAGTGCCGATTTGTCGAGCAAGATTGATAATGGTTTCTTTATCATGAGTAATTAGTGGGCGTAAAATCAATGTATCACTAACATTATCAATTAAGCGTAAATTAGTTAATGTTTGACTTGATACTTGACCAAGAGCTTCACCTGTCACAAGTGCTTGCACATTATAACGCTGAGCTATTTTAGATGCGGCACGGATCATCATTCTTTTTAAGACTACACCCATTTGTCCATCATCAATTTTTTCCAAAATCTCACCAACGACATCTGAAAAATTGATAGCAATAAAACGTACTTTATGTGAACTTCCAAAACGTTCCCATAAATAGTGAGCCATCTGTTTTACACCAATTTCGTGAGTTTTTCCGCCAAGATTAAAAAAGCAATAATGAACTCGGCTACCTCGTCGCATTAACATATAACTTGATACCCCTGAGTCAAATCCACCAGAAATCAGTGAGATAACATCTTCTTGAGTACCTGTCGGGAAACCACCAATACCATCATGTCGGCCTTTAACAAGTAATAACTTATCATTGTCAATTTCTAAATTAACCGTAACCTCAGGGCGTGTTAGCTTTACCTTAGCTGAAGGCACATATTTATTAAGTCCACCACCAACGTAACGTTCAACATCAATTGAAGTAAAATCATGCTTTCCTCTGCGTTTAACCCTTACACAAAAAGTTTTATTTTCAATTAATGGGGCATAGTAATTTAAAGCTTTTTCGAAAATATCATGCATATCGACATAAGTTAGTTCATCGACAGCTAGAATGTGATGAATACCAGGGATTCGGGTTAGCAGTTCTAGAATCAAGGTTTCACTATTTGCTATTTTTGGACGAACTTCAATAAAATCCCAATGACGAATAACAGCAACATCTTCTATATGATGTTTTAATATATTACGAATATTACTAGTTAATATTTTGATAAAACGTAAACGAACGGAATCACTTTTAATCGTGATTTCAGGAAAGAGTTTAACAATAAATTTCATAAAACTAAGGTGTGATCTAAATAAAAATAGCGGTCATTATACTGTTTTTCTAAAAAAACATACAATTTAATCCAACAAATATTGAATCTAAAATGGATTAGAAAAACAATTTGTTAAATCAAATCATTTGAACATATTAATTTAAAAAGATATTTATTACTGTAACTTGATCATAATTGGTGTAATAAAGTTTTATTTTGTATCTAAAAATAAAGAATTTCTATAAATCAACTACTCTACCGATTAAAAACAGTAAACGAATATAATTTTTTGTATAAAAATTAATATTGATAATAGTTTTAAAACGTCGAAACTCAAATTATACCAACAATACTTTAAATTTTACTTGCTTGTTGCTCTGTCTTTCGTTAATATTTCGCTTCAATAAATTCTGTTGTATAAAACATAAAATTGACAGGTTGAAATGTACGGACTTTTAATTATAAGTTATTTGATCATTGCACTAGCAATAATCGTATTAGTTTTAATTCAGCGAGGAAAAGGCGCCGATATGGGATCTTCTTTTGGTGCGGGTGCGTCAGCAACTTTATTTGGCTCATCCGGAAGTGGGAACTTTTTGACTCGCACAACAACTTTATTAGGTATATTATTTTTTGTGATAAGTATTGTTTTATCTAATTTAGGTAGTCGCGCTCACATCACCTCAACTGGTGAATTTGATAATCTCGAAGATACTGCTCCGGTAACAACTCAGCAAAGCGAAAGTGGCATTACTCCGACAGCAGATCCCGTTGTTCAACCTGGACAAGTAAATCCAACATCAGATATTCCTGAATAAAAACGGCGCCGTGGTGGTGAAATTGGTAGACACGCTATCTTGAGGGGGTAGTGCTCTAAGAGCATGCGGGTTCAAGTCCCGCCCACGGCACCAATTCAATATTCATTAACATTCTTTTAAATCCTTTAAAACACATCAAAACCAACAAATACAAGGCTTAAAACCTATTTTGTTATTCATTAAGCGCCAGTAAGATACATTTACAGCCAGAATTTTTAGGTATATGCTTAGGTATACGAACACAATATACCTAAAACCCGTATACCTAAAATCATTATGGCAAGAAAAACTCTACCATTAACCGACACACAAATAAAAGCAGCCAAACCAAGAGATAAGGATTATTCTTTATTTGATGGTGGCGGTATGTATCTTTTAATCAAAGCGAATAACTCTAAGATTTGGCGTTTTAAGTATACGCGCCCGTATACCAAAAAAGGGGCATTAATAAGCTTCGGAAGTTATCCAGAAGTTTCGCTACAACAAGCGCGAAAACAACGGGACGAAGCACGCGAATTAATTAAACAAGGCATAGATCCTCAAGAACATAAGGCAGAACAAGAGCAACTACAACAAGAAGCTAGCAATAATACTTTTTATGCTATGGCTCAAAAATGGTTTAAATTCAAAACTGAACAAGGATTAGAAGAACAAACCTTAAGAAAAGCTTGGCGCTCATTAGAGAATCATGTTTTCCCATATATAAAAGACATTCCCATTAACCAAGTAACAGCTATTAAAGCAATTAATGCACTACAGCCATTAAATAACAACAATAAATACGAAACAGTTAAGCGAGTTTGTCGGCGAATTAATGAAATAATGTATTATGCTGTCAATATGGGAATTATCGATAATAACCCTCTCGCTAGAATTACCGATGTTTTTAATAGCCCAAAAGTTAAAAATCAGCCAACTATCCCCCCTACTGAATTACCCGAATTTATGCAAGCACTGGCTATGGCAAATATTGAACTACAAACTCGATGCGTGATTGAATGGCAGTTATTAACATTAACGCGACCTAGTGAAGCCGTAGGGGCTAAGTGGGAAGAAATTAATTTAGATAAAAAATTATGGAGTATTCCTGCCGAACGCATGAAAATGGATAGACCACACAATATACCCTTATCACCGCAAGCAATAAAAATACTTGAGATAATGAAATCTATTAATCATAAAAGTGAGTTTGTTTTCCCAACAGCAAGACCGCCTTATAACAAGCCAATGAGTAGCCAAACCGCTAACATGGCAATAAAGCGCATGGGATACAAAGATAAGTTAGTTGCGCATGGATTAAGAGCTTTAGCTAGTACCGCTTTAAACGAACAAGGCTTTAATTATGATGTCATTGAAAGCGCATTATCGCATGTAGATAAAAACGCAGTAAGGCGAGCCTACAACAAAGCAGAATATGAACATCAAAAGCGTATTATGCTTGACTGGTGGGGTGACTTTGTCGAGCAAGCAAGCCAAGGAAATGTCTCACTATCAGGTAACCGCAATTTAAAGCTAGTTAATCATTAACCATATCACGCTATTCATACCGTGCCCCATATTTGGGTTACGATAAAACCATCACTCAAATTTGAGTTATTCACTTCAATAACTTCATATTAAACCCTCCTCATATATCAGAAGTGACCCCATAAAGTTGGACACTTTTATTAAGCGGCTTGTAAGGCCTGATTTCGATATTCAACCGGAGTCAGGCCTTTTAATTTGGCTTTAATCCGTTTGGTGTTGTAGTATTCTATATATTCTTCTATTTTTTCAATCAATTCATCTGCATCTTGAAAGCATTGTCCATGATACATTTCTGATTTTAATAGACCAAAAAAGTTTTCAGCTACCGCATTATCTAAACAATTTCCTTTTCTGGACATACTTTGTTTGATGCCATTATTAGCTAGTAGCTTCTGATAATGATGATTTCTATATTGCCAGCCTTGGTCACTATGTAGTAACGGTTTTTCATACTGTTTTAATCGTGATATCCCTTTTTGAAGCATATCTGTCACCAAGGTCAAACGTGCATTTTTAGCCACTTTATAAGCGATTACTTCTTGATTATATAAATCGATAATGGGCGATAGGTAAATTTTCTGTTCATTTACCTTAAATTCTGTGACATCCGTTACCCATTTTTCATTCGGTCTCGATGATTCAAAATCTCTTTTAAGATAATTATCGGCTGTTTTACCTGTCTCTCCACGATAAGAACGATATTTTTTAGGTCTTACTGTCGATT